>NZ_NHNZ01000094.1:0-120150 GCF_002727095.1 Halorubrum sp. C191
ACGATCTCCGTGAGGCTGCTCTCTCTGCACTCGACCGGGTCGAAATCCCAGATGTGTTCACGTATTTATGTCCGTGAGTATCAGGAGGTACGTCGAGAGCGCCTCGGTCGACGGCAGCGAGACCGACGACTCGAGCAGTATCGGCGCGAGGCGCCTGATGCCGCTGACCGCGAGCGCGACGACCGCGGCGACGACGGGGGGGAGGGCTGCCGTGCGCATGCCCGAGAGGCGACGCCGAGTTCACTTATAAAATCCGATTCGAGGGGGTATCGGGCCCGACGAAGCTCATAAGCCTCGGCTTCGCGTACCGCTCGGCGTGCAGGTCGTCGGCTACGAGACGGATGTCGCGCGCGACTCGGCCGAGCCGGGGGCGGACGGCGCTCAGACGGTCGAGACGAGCGGCCCGATCGGCGGCGGACTCTACGTCGCGAGCGGCGGGAGCGTCGAGTACGTGGACGCGAGCCCGGGCACCGAACTCGCGTTCGGGCTCGGCGAGCGCCGCTGCGCGGGAACGGTCCACGATGGCGACCACGTCGCCTGCGACGCCGCGGACGCACCGTACTGCGACGACCACTCGGGGGTCTGGGTGTGTGCCCGGTGTACCGGGACGTGTCTGAAAGACGAGATGGACTGCCACGAGACGCACGCGATGTACCTCGCGGCGTTCGCGCCGGACGTACTGAAGATCGGCGTCACCCGCGAGTGGCGGCTCGGGACCCGCCTCCGGGAGCAGGGCGCGGACCGCGCGGCCCACATCCGGACGTTCCCGAACGGCCGGATCGCGCGCGAGGTCGAGGCGGAACTGGCCGCTGGGGACAACCTCGTCGACCGCGTCCGCGTCCCGACGAAGCTCGACGGGTTCGGGCGCGCGGTCGACGAGGCGGCGTGGGAGGCGCTCCTCGACCGGTTCGACCCGATCGCGCGGTTCGACTTCGACTACGGGCTCGGCCTCGACGACCGGCCCGTCGCCGAGACGATGGCGGCGGGGACCGTCCGCGGCTGGAAGGGGCGGGTGATCGTACTCGACCGCGGCGGCTCCACGTACGCCGTCGACGCGCGCGACCTCGTCGGCTACGAGCTGACCGACGCCGTCCCGGAGCGCGAACTCCAGTCCAGCCTCGGGGCGTTCGGCGGATGACGGGCGGCGCTCTCGCGGTCCTCTTCGGCGACCCGTTCGCGGTGATGAACACGGTCGGGCTCGTCGCGTTCGCGCTGGTCGGCGCGAGCAAGGCGGTCCGCGAGGAGTTCGACCTCTTCGGCGTCGCCGTCGTCGGGCTGGCGATGGCGTTCGCCGGCGGCGTCACCCGCGACCTCCTCGTCGCGCGCGTCCCCCTCGCGCTGCGCTCGCCGACGGAGATACTCCTAGGGCTGATCGGCGTCGCCCTCGCCGTCGGGCTGAGCGCGTGGCTCGCCTCGCCCGACGAGCACCCGGTGACGGTCGTCGCGGACGCGGTCGGGCTCGCCGCGTTCGCCACCGCCGGCGCCATCGTCGCGACGGACGCCGGGGTGTCCGCGTTCGGCGTCGTCGCCGTCGCGACGATAAACGCCGTCGGCGGCGGCGCGCTCGCCGACATCCTCCTCGACCGCTCGCCGTTCATCCTCTTCGAAGACTTCTACGCGAGCTGCGCCGTGTTGGGCGGCGCGACGTACTGGGCCGTCGGCACGCTCGGCGGGCCCGCGGGACTGGCCGCTGCGGCGTGCGCGGCGGTGACGGTCGGCCTCCGACTCGTCGCCGTCGCCCGCGGCTGGCGGCTCCCGACAGCGAAGCGGTTCGGCGATCGCTTCGCCGACTGATCGATTCGGGGGGCGGGCCGCACAACGGGCCGAGCCCGAAGCGATCCGCCCCCTCAGCGTCCGAGCCCGTCGACCGAGACGACGCGGCGGACGCCGAGGTACGCCGCCGCGGCGATGGCGGCGTACGCAACCACGAGGACGCCCGTCGTCGCGCTCGCGCTGTCGATCGCCAATCTGGCGACCGCGTTCGCGGGGCCGCCCGCCATCGCCGTCGCGCCGCCGAACAGCACGAGGACCGCGACCGAGTAGAGCAGCTGCGCCGCCCGCCGGTCGGGCGCGACCGCCGCGATGCCCACCGCGACGGCGACGACCAGCGTCGTCAGCGCGGTCATCAGCGCCAAGATCGGGCCGACGTTCGCGACCGCGGTGCCGTTCGCCTCCAACAGCAGGAGCCACAGCAGCGCCTGCGCGGGGGCGATCCCGATCGCCGCGGCCGCCTTCCCGTCGACGATCTCGGCGAGCGTCACGGGCGCGACCCGGAGCAGCTCCATGGTCCCTTGATCCAACTCCTCGGTGATCGAGTCGACGACGAGCGAGCCCGAGATGAACACCGGGAGGAAGACTAAGAGCGGGATCAACACGGTGTAAGTGAATGTGAAGTACGGGCTAGTGTCGCTCCGGTCGGGCAGGGGCAGCGGCGACTCCTCTAGGTACGAGGCGCGGCGCTCACGCTCGTTCAGCTCGTAGGTTCGCAGCAGCTCGCGCAGCTGTACCACGATCACGGTCGTCTCAACGGTGGCGTCCGGGGCGGTGACGGCGGCGGACACCCGTCCCGACTCCGTGCGAGTCGCGACCACCACCGCGTCGGCCGCGTTCCGCTCGAAGGCGCTTCGCGCGGCGTCAGCGTCGTCGTAGGGCGTGACCGAGGCGCCGGGGACCTCGCTCGCGGCGCGCTCTAGGTCGTCGACCGCGTCGCCCGCGGCCGCGACTTCGATCTGCGCGCCGTCGAGCGCGCCCGGGTCGTACATCGAGACGAGCCCGACGACGAGGAACGACGAGAACGCGGCGATGAACAGCTGGATCCCGATCGCCAACAGGATCGTCTTCTCGGCGCGGAGCCCCGCGAGCTCCCGGCCGGCGATCGTCACGCGGCTATCCAAGGCTCACCACCCCGACGTTGTACGCGGCGTGCCCCAGCGTGGCCAGCGTCAGCGCCAGGGCGTAGGCGGTCCGGCCCCTCCTCGCGCCGAGGCTGGCCGCGCTCGTCGCGGTCACGTGGAGGACGAGCGGGGCGAAGAACAGCGCCACGAGCGCGATCGGCGGCAGCCCGGAGAGCCCGGCCACGTCGGCGAACGCGGCGCGGCCGAGGAAGAGCTCGGTGAGCCCGACCGCTTGGACGACCGCCGTGGCCTTCTCCGCGAGGAAGAAGCCGGTCCCGGACGCGACGCCGACTGCGAGCGCGACGCGGTCGCTCCGCTCGAAGACGCCGCGCTCGAACCCGGCGTACAGGGCGACGCTCTTCGCGACCTCCTCGATGAACGCGATCGTCACGAGCAACACCGGGATCGACACGGTGACTGGCAGCGCGAACAGCACCGCGACGGCCAGAAGCTCCGCGACGAACACGAAGGGAATCGTACAGGCGGTGAGGAACGCGACCGAACCGAGCGCGCGGAGCCGCTCGCGGTCGAAGAGCGCGCCCCCGACGCCGCCGGGTCCGCCGCCGGTCCGCACCGCCGAGAGCCGGACCGCGAGCGCGTCGAGGAATTTCCGCGTCACGGGCTTCTGGGAGAACATGTCCTCCTCGCGGTAGACGCCGAGCCCGAGGCCGAAAAGCAGAGTCGCCCCGACCGCCATCGGCGCGGTCGAAAAGAGAACTTGGCCCGCCGACACCGCCTCGCCCTGAAGGTCGAAGACAACGAGGGTCAGTGGCGAGACGAGCGCGACGGGCGTCACGTTCGTGAAGATGGCCGGGACGAACGCGTAGGTCGTCAGGAGGACGCTCACGCCAACCGTGACGAAGGTGAGTTCCTTGAACGACCGCGCGAACATCGCGCCGACGAAGGTGGCCCCGAGGAACGTCGCCGCGACGGGCGCCACCGCCACCACGGAGAGCGGTCCGCCGCCGATCACGAGCGCGATGAGGGTCGTGACGACCGCGGCGGCCGCCGCGTACGGAAGCGTCTTGCCCGCGACGATCTCCGCCGGCGCGAGCGGCGTGACGAGCAGTGGTTCTCCGCGACGGTTCGTCCGCTCGTCGAGGATAGAGGAGCCGTACGCCTGTATCAGGAAGTTCATCGGTACGAGGAAGGCGAACGCCAAGAGCAGCGAGGTGAACGGGAACGGCGGCGTGATCGAGGCGGGCGAACCGGTCGTGTCCGCGCCGAACGCCCCGCCGCCGATCGACGGGATCGCGAAGCCGCCCTCCCCGTCCGATCCCGTCTCGCCGCCATCAGAGCCCGGGTCGGCGGTTCCGCCCGCTCCCGAGTCGGGAGCGGACCCGCCGCCGGACTCCCCGTCGGTCGACGCGTCTCCGGAGGAACCGTCGCCCGAGTCGGCCCCACCGGAGTCGCCGGCGGAGTCCGCGTCCGACCCGGAACCGCTCGTCTCCGTGCCGTCGCCCTCCGTTCCGCCGTCGGCCGCGGTGCCGCCGTCGTCCCCGTCGCTCGCGCTGCCGCCGCCCGGATCGCCCGTCCGACTGCCGTCGCTCCCGCCGAGCGTCGCGCCGTCGTCGAACCCGGTCGTCCTGCCGACGTACCGGAGCGTAACGGTGACCGGGAACGCCGCGGTCCGGTTCGGCTCGGCGCGCAGCAGCCGCTCGTTGTGCGCCTCGACCGCCTCGCGAACCGACGCGGCGGCCGCCTCGCCCTTCCGCGTGTCGGTCGCGCGGACGACGACCGAGTCGACGTCCGCCGGATCGATCGCCCCGTCGTCGACGGAACCGGGCCGCACCACGGTCACCACCACCGCGTCGGCGGAGTCGCCGAGCGACGCGGTCTCGGCCGGGACCGGTCGCAGCGACGCTTCCTCCTCGATCGCCTCCGCGTACGGCGAGCCGGCGTCGACGCCGACCCGGTACACGTCTTGGTCGACGTCGAGGCCGGCGACGCCGGTGGCCACGCCGACCCCGACGACGCCGCCGGCGACGAGAAGCAGGGCGACGCCCGCGGCGAGCGTCCGGCGGTCGACGCCGCCGGACGCCCGCGCCGACTCCCACTTGGCGACGCGAAGCACTCGGCGGCCGGCGACGGCGAGCCGTCGACCGAGGCGACGCAGCCGGTCGGTCACTCGGTGGCCTCCGTCGCGGTCGCCGCCGTCTCCCGCTCTGTTCCGTCGGTCGATCGGTCGTTTTCCGGCCCGTCAGGCTCTTGCCCGTCGACCTCGCCGTCGTCGAGCCCGTCGCCGGTGTAGCGGCCGGGCATCGGCCGGCCGACGATGTCGAGGAACACGTCCTCCAAGCTCGGCTCGCGGCTCCGGATGTCGACGACCTCGCCGCCGGCGTCGGCGGCGGCCTCGCGGACGGCCGCGACCGCGTCCATGCTCGGGACCGCCGTGCGGTACCGGTCGCCGACCTCCTCGGGCGTCGCGTCGAGGTCGTCGAGGGGCGGCGTCGCGGTCGGCTCGACGTCAGTGAACACGCGGTAGGTCGTCTCGCCGTGTCGCTCGCGGATCCCGTCGACGCTCCCGCGGGCGACGATCCGCCCCTCGTTCATCACCACGACGCGGTCGCAGACCGACTCGACGTGGTAGAGGTTGTGCGCGGAGAAGACGACGGTCTTCCCCGTCTCGCGGAGTTCGCGGGTGAACGCCAGCACAGAGTTGGTCGTCACCGGGTCGAGCCCGGACGCGGGCTCGTCGTACACCAGCACGTCCGGGTCGTTGACCAGCGAGCGCGCGATTGCGACCTTGCGTTTCATTCCCTTCGAGACGTCGCCGAGGCGACGCTCCCGGTGGTCGAGTTCCAGCCGGTCGAGCGCGGCCTCGATCCGCTCGTCGGCGACCTCTCGGGGCACGTCGTAGAGGTCGGCGAAGAAGCGGAGGTACGACCGCGCGGTCATCTCCTCGTACAGCGGCGAATCCTCGGGCAGGAACCCGAGGTGGCGACGCATCTCGGGGTCCGAGGCGTCGAACCCGGCGACGGTCACCTCGCCGTCGGTCGGTTCGACGAGACCGGCGATCACCTTCAGCGTCGTCGTCTTGCCGGCCCCGTTCGGGCCGACGATCCCGAACACCTCGCCGTCGTCGACGGAGAAGTCGCTGTCGACGACGGCCGCGAAGTCACCGTAGGTCTTCCGCAGCCCCGACACCTCGATCATGCCTGCGCCTCCGCCGGCGCGTGGGTTAAAGCCACGCCCGCGGTTATCGGCCCCGAGAACGCGGCGACGGCGAGGACACCGGAGGGCGAGCGAGCGCGACGAACGACGGTCGGCCGAGCCCCCGACTCCGTTCGGTAGTCGATCGCTCCGTCCGGTAGTCCGTCACTCCGTGTAAGGTTTCTCGACGTTCCCGTCGCCGCTGATGTACGCGTTCATCCGACGGGTGATCCCGTCGAACAGCGTACTGAGCGGCGAGAGGACGCGCTCGACGAGTCGGATCGGCGACGAAGGCCGGGACGGGCCGGCCCGACGAGAGAAAACGGTCGACTCGCGCTACTCTTCTTCCTCTTCCTCGACCGGTCCTCGCCCTCGTTCCCAGACCGCGTCCGCGGAGGTGTCGTTCGGTGCTGTGTGCGAGACGTCTTTCATGGTGTCGCGATTGCTTGCCATATTGACTCCCAATACCCCGGACCTCTGTATTAACCCTTCGTGGAAAGAGATAATGAGTCCTCATACCATATAAGGTATTAATATGGCTCTGTGCCACGATAGCGCAAAAAGTGGACGAATTGCGTATTGCCTCTGTTTTATGCCCCAGGTATCGGATGTGCGTTCGGATCTGAGCGGAGGATCACAGCGATGAGGGACGCCGCCGCCGGAGGACGCGACGTGTTGGGAGATTCCGATCGCGACAGCGAAACCGCGGTGGTCCGAGAGGGGACGACGCTCGCGGTCGGCCGCGACATCGACGCCCCGCCTGAGCGGACCGCGACGGCGCTCCGCGACACGCGACGGTGGCCCGACTGGAGCCCGTCCGTGGGGGGCGTGGAGAGCACCGATCGGTACGTCGAGACCGGGACGACCGGACGGGTCCGGGTCGCGGACGCTTGGGTTCCGTTCCGGGTGACGGCCGCGACGCGCCTCCGCTGGGACTGGCGGGTCGCCGGGGTTCCGGCCACGGGCCACCGGGTCGACCGCTATCCGGAGGATCCGGGTCGGTGTCGAGCGGTGATCGAAGTCCCGCTCGTCGCGGCCCCGTACGTCCCCGTCTGCCGACGCGCGCTCGACAAGTTCGCGGCGCTCGTCGAGGGAAGGTGATCCGGGCGGCGCCCGTGCCTCAGTTCTCGTAACCCGCTTCGAAGGGGTCGATGACCTCGCCGCCGGGCTCGTCCTCGTCGCGGGTGACTCCCGGCCCTCGCGTCGCGAGTTCGAAGACGAGCCCGTCGGGGTCGGTGAAGTAGACGCTCTTGAAGTAGGTCCGGTCTTTCACCTCGGAGACGCGGACATCGTGGGCCTCGAGGTGTTCCCTCCACTCGCGGAGCGTCGCCTCGTCCTCGACGCCGAACGCGAAGTGGTGGCTCGCGCCCGGGCCGGGCGTCCCCTGCGAGTTCGGGTACTCGAAGTAGGTGACGTTGGTGCCCGGCTCGCCCTCCGGAGTCGACGAGAAGTAGTAGTGCGGCGTCCCGGGGTCGTCGTAGTTCTGCGTCCGCTTGACCGTGTGCCAGCCGAGCACGTCCTCGTAGAACGCCGCGGTCTCCTCGATGTCGGTACAGATGTTCGTGACGTGGTGGAGTCCCGTCGTCGGCGGCGCGTCGGTCATGGTCCGCGTGATCGGTCGTCGGGAGAGTAGTTAGTCGTACTGGGGGTTCGAAACGCGGATACGCCAGTCGCCGGACGATTCGGTTGGGGGTCGGCTCGGTCAGTCGGTTCGAACGGCGCTCAGAACAGCCCGACGCCGACCGCGTACGGCCACGCGGCCCCGCCGACGGCGAGCAACGCCAGCGCGGCGCCGGCGCCGTAGACGTTCTTCAGGAAGCTCGTCATCTCATTCTGCCGCTCTTCGGGGTCGTCCACCGACCAGAAGTCGTGCATCGTCACGGCGGAGACGAGGAGGAAGAACGCGAGCGAGCCCCCGGAGAGGACCGGGAACGCGCCCGCGGCGACGGCGAGTCCGCCGAGGACGAGGACGGCGCCCGAGGCGATCACCGAGAACTGCGGCGCGGGGAGGCCCTTGAACTCGGCGTAGCCGGCCATCGTCTCGAGGTCGGTGAAGTGGTTGAGCCCCATGAACGCGAGCGTCGCGCCGAACAGGATCCGGCCGAGCAGGAAGAGTTCGCCCGCGAGGGGTGTGTCGAACTGGAGCGGTAACGTCGCGGTTTCAGCTAACATCGTGTAACCTGCTATACGGACGTAACCTATTTATCGTTTCCCGGACAATAGAGTTAGTAGGTAACACCGATGTCATCACAGGACCTTTCCGCGGCGGAGTCGGCGGAGACGGCGG
Source organism: Halorubrum sp. C191 (assembly GCF_002727095.1). Taxonomy (NCBI): domain Archaea; kingdom Methanobacteriati; phylum Methanobacteriota; class Halobacteria; order Halobacteriales; family Haloferacaceae; genus Halorubrum; species Halorubrum sp. C191. The sequence continues at coordinate 8,335 of NZ_NHNZ01000094.1, forward strand.
ATTCGGGGGCTGAAGCGGCTGGCGAGGCGACGGCGCCCGAGACCCCATGCCCCGTCATCGACTCCATCGAACAGATCGGCTCGCAGTGGCGGCTCGTCGTCCTCCACGAGCTGTTGAACGGCGAGGCGCGGTTCAACGAGCTCAAGCGCGAGACCGACGCGAACGCCCGGACGCTCTCGCGCGTGCTCGACGACCTCCAAGAGACGGGCTTCGTCGACCGCCGGTTAGAGGAGGACGCGCCGGTGGCGACGTACTACAGCCTGACCGCGAAAGGCGAGTCGCTCGCCCCCGTCTTCGAGGAGATCGACGAGTGGGCCCAGGAGTGGCTCGCCGAGTGCGACGCGTAAGCGTGCGTTAGCAGGAGTGGATTTCGTTTATAAACAGACATCCGTTCCCAGGCTGTTTGTTTATAAACTACCAACAGCGAATCGTCGATGAAGGCCTCCAAAGCCCCAGCCGCGAGGGCGGCGCACGCTCGCTGCGCTCCTCGGTCGCTCGCTGCGCTCCTCGGTCGCTCGCTCCCTGCGGTGCTTGCGTCGCCTGCGCTGCCCTCGCGACTGCCCCTTTGAGTCCCGCCCCGTACAGCACCGCAGCCTCACACCTCCCCAGCCTCGTCGGCCGGCCTCCGCTTCGCTCCGGCCCGCCGACTCCCTCGCGCGTGCTCCTCGCGTCCGTTGGACGCTCGGAGGCACGCGCCACCGCCTCACAAATCGATGAGCGGCGCTGGCAGGCACATCGGTTTGTAAATCGTGCCGCCGCGTCGCGCAGCCGCTGCGTCGCTCTCACACGTACTTTCGCGCGAACGCGTACAGGTCCGGGATGATGTACGCTACCCCGCCCACCGCGAGAGCGATCACGAGCGGGACCCCCCATGGGGTGTACCCGTCGAGTCGTATCGACCACCTGAGCAGCCCGGCGGCCTCCACGAGCGGCGGCACGAGGTACACGCTCGCACCGACCGCCGCGGCCGCCGGCGCGTGGACCGCCGAGACCCGATAGCCGTAGGCGCTGCCGGCGATGAGGGCGAGGCCGAGAGCGATCACGAAGGCGGCGTAGATGAGCGCGCCGAACCCGCCGAGCGGACCCGGTCCGTAGAGCGTGAACTCGTAGACGCGCTCGTCCGCGAACACGTAGTACAGGCCTCCCTCCTCGGGAGCCTCCTCGATGTCGATCCCGGTGTCTCCCGGAGCGACGTCCAATCCCGAGGGAACCGGTTTCGAGATCGAGACGCTGCCGTCGTCGGAGTCCGCCGCCACCGTGAAGAAGCGCTGTCCCCGTTCGGAGAGGTCCTCGTATTCGAAGGCGAACCCCTCGCAGTCGGCGAACGCGACGCTGACGTCTCCGGAGTCGGCGTCGTCCGTCGGGAAGAAACACGCCAGTTCGCCGCCGTCCCTGACGAAGTTCCAAGCCCCCGACCGGAACTCGGACGGGAGGTCGTCGACGGCGACCTCGTCGCGATCGCCGGCAGCCTTGACGGAGGCTTCACCGCGATCAGAGCCGGCGTCGACGACGTCCCGCGCCGCCCCGGAGAGGTCCGCGTAGCGGTGGACTTCGCTGTCCGTTCGATCCACCGAGTACGTAACCGGGGCCGGGTCCGTCGCGCCCGCGACAGCGCCGGTGACGACCCCGACTCCGACGACGAACAGGCAGAGGGCCGCGAGGAGTTCGGGTGACGGGCGATTCATCACCTGTTCCGATCCTCCGACGGCGTATGTGTTTTGTGTGACCTCGATTCGGCGACGGCGCTCCCGGCGCGGGCGGAAAGTGCTTCGCCGCCGAAACGCACACCATTCTCCGGCGCGTACGTGACGCCGTGTACGCCGGACTGAAGAACACTCCCTGTTGCCTGTGCGGCCGGGACGACACCCACACCCGGATCGCCGTGCCGCCGCGGGCGCTCCGGCTCATGGAGAACGGCGAGCCGATCGCGTGGCGCGACGTGGTCGGCACCGTGACGCTCCGCTTCTGCGCCGACGACTGGGACCTCGTGAGCGACCTCGCCGTCGAGATGGACGCGCACCCGCTCTCGCGGTGTAACGCGGCGCACGTCTCCCTCGACCTCCGCGAGGACCACGAGGCGCTGCTGTCGGCGACGAAGGCCGAGACGGACCAGACGGAACTGGAGACGCGACTGGCATCCGAGGCCGAGGCGACGCTCGACGCGGTCGACGATCCCTACACAGAGGAGCGCGACGTGGTCGAGGCGATCGTGGTGTTGCGCGCGCTAGAGGAGCTCGGCGTCCGGGAGCCCCCCGGCGACGCCGCCGCGCTGGCGCGCGACGACTGAGACGGTCGGGCGGCGCCGACGCCCGCTCACCGCCTGACCTCGAACCCGTCTTCCCCCTCCGGCGCGCCGTACTCGGCGTCCACGTCGCCGACCTCGGCGGCCCGGCTCCCGGTCTCACACCACGCCACCATGTCGCGAACGGCTCCCTCCGGACCCTCGAAGACGGCCTCGACCCGGCCGTCGTCGAGGTTCCGCACCCAGCCGTCGACGCCCTTCTCGCGGGCGGCGTCGCGGGTGCTCGCCCGGTAGTAGACGCCTTGGACGCGGCCCGAGACGAACACGTGCGCTCGAACGCGGTCGGTCATCGGTCGGTGGTGCGGCGCGCTGCCTGTTAAACGACCCGCCCGCGACCGACCGGCCGCCGACCGACCCGCGCCCGCAACCGACGCCTACTAACTCCCGCGCGCCGACGTGGGCGACATGGACCTGTTCGGAACCGCCGGGATCCGCGGCGGCGTCGAGGACCGCGTCACCCCGTCGCTCGCGCTCGCAGTCGGGCGGGCCGTGGGCGCCGAGATCCGATCGCGTACCGACGATTCGACCGCCGCGTCGACGCCCGAGCCGACGGTCGTCCTCGCCCGCGACGGGCGGGTGACCGGCCCGGCGCTCGCGGCCGCGATGGAGGCCGGTCTCTCCGCCGGCGGCGTCGCCGTCCGCCGCGCCGGGCAGCTCCCGACCCCGGCGCTCGCGTACGCCTCGCGGGGGCGCTACGGCGTGATGCTCACCGCGTCCCACAATCCGCCGACGGACAACGGGATCAAGCTGTTCCGCGACGGGACGGAGTTCGACCGCGACGCGGAGCGCGCCGTCGAGTCGCGGGTCGCCGACGAGGAGCCGGTCGCTCCGTGGGACGAGTGGACCGAGCCGACTCGAACCGACCCGCTCGGCGACTACCTCGCCGCCGTCCGCGAGTACGCCGCGGGGTTCGGCGCGCCCCTCGACGGGCTCCGGGTCGCGGTCGACTGCGGAAACGGGATGAGCGCGCCCGCGACGCCGACCGTCCTCCGCGAACTCGGCGCCGACGTGGTCACGCTCAACGGGAACGTCGACGGCCACTTCCCCGGCCGCGGGAGCAAGCCGACCCCGGAGACGCTCGCCGACCTGCGCGCGTTCGTCGCCGACGCCAACGAGGGCGTCGAGGACCCCGGACGGCCGACCGACGACGGGAGGGGAGCGGGAGGCGACGGCGACGCGGACGAGACCGAGGGGTTCGCCTTCGGTATCGGTCACGACGGCGACGCCGACCGGATCGTGATCGTCGACGCGGACGGCGAGGTCGTCCACGAGGACACGGTGCTCGCGGTGCTCGCGGAGCGGTACACCCGCGCGAGCGACGCCGCTGACCCCGTCGTCGTGACGACGCCGAACGCCTCCGGTCGGATCGACGAACGCGTCCGCGACGCCGGCGGGCGCGTCGAGCGCGTCCGGCTCGGCGCGCTCCACGAGGGGATCGCCGCGGTCCGGGAGGACGCCAGCGCGGCCGGCGCCCTCGGCGAGGCCGGCACGGTCGGCGAGGCGGGCGCCGCGGGAGAGGTGGGCGCTGACACGCGCGTCGTCTTCGCGGCCGAACCGTGGAAGCACATCCACGTCGCGTTCGGCGGCTGGATCGACGGCGTGACCTCCGCGGCGGTGCTCGCGCGCCTCGTCGCCGACGAGGGGCTCGACGCGCTCCGCGGCCCGGTGACCGAGCGCCCGTACCGAAAGGTGAGCGTGGCCTGTCCCGACGACGCGAAGGAGCCGGCGATGGACCGGTTGGCGACGGCGTTGCCGGACGCGTTCCCCGACGCCGCGGTGGACACCGACCACGGCGTCCGCCTGGAGTTCGACGACGCCTCGTGGACGCTGGTTCGGCCCTCCGGCACCGAGCCGTACGTCCGCGTGTACGCCGAGAGCGACGACGTCGACGCCCTCGTCGCCGAGGTCGAAGCCGTGGTCGAGGACGCGGTCGCGGACGCGTAGGGCCGGCCGGTCCGACCGCCGACGCCCCGTCGCGGACGCGTCGGCGACCCCGCGTCACCCCGTTCGGAACCGTGAGAGATTCGGGTTCGTGGATCAGACGGCGGCGATCGGGCGACTGATACCCCGGAATCGGGCCGCTTCTCTCCACGAACGTGCCACCTCGACACCGCGAGAACGACGAATTTATGCCGCGTTCCGACGGGGGTACGAGTGAGATGGCATCCGACTTCGATCGGCGGCGGTTCATCAAGGCGGCAAGCGCAGCGGGCCTCGTCGGCCTCGCCGGGTGTAGCGGCGGCCCGAGCGGTGACGGGGGCGACGGGGGCGACGGCGACGTGCCGGCGCGGATCGGCATCGTCTATTCCGACGGCGGACTGGGGGACAACTCGTTCAACGACGCGGCCCAGCAGGGGATCTTCCAGGCGGAAGAGGAGTTCGGCATCGCGTACGACGAGTCGGAGCCCGACGGCGCCGGCGAGTTCGAGCAGTTCCAGCAGCAGTACGCCGGCTCGACCGACCCGGCCTACGACCTGGTCTGTACGATCGGGTTCAATCAGGGCGACTCGCTCTCGCAGACCGCGCCCGAGTACCCCGACCAGGACTTCATGATCGTCGACACCGTCGTCGACGAACCGAACGTCGCGAACTACCTGTTCCGCGAGCACGAGGGCTCGTTCCTGATGGGCGTGCTCGCCGGCCGCCTGACCGAGACCGAGTTCTCGGCCGGCGCCGGCGAGACGGACCCGGACTCGACGACCGTCGGGTTCGTCGGCGGCGTCGACAGCCCCGTCATCCGCCGGTTCCAGGCCGGGTTCGAGGCCGGCGTCGACTACGCGACCGACGACGTCGACGTCACCACGAGCTACGTCGGCAGCTACGCCGACCCCACCGGCGGGCAGGAGGCGGCGCTGTCGATGTACCAGAGCGGCGCGGACGTCGTCTACCACGCCTCGGGCGCGACGGGCGTCGGCGTGTTCCAAGCCGCACAGGAGGAGGGGCGGTTCGCCTTCGGCGTCGACCAGGACCAGTCGGTCTCCAACGAGTCGTTCTCGGACGTCATCCTGGCGTCGATGGTGAAACGCGTCGACACCGCGGTGTACGAGTCGATATCGAACGTCATCGACGACAATCACCAGGGCGGGTCGACCACCGCGCTCGGCTTGGAGTCCAACGGCGTCGAGTGCGTCTACGGGCAGGAGATCGGCGACCAGGTCCCAGACGAGATCGCGACCGCCGTGGCCGACGCGCGCGACGAGATCATCGCCGGGAACATCGAGGTCCCGGAGACGACGAGCAACTGAACGCGGCGCCGCCGACTCGGAACCGAACCTCGCCGGCGGAATTTTTGTTTCCGGTCGGGCGACGGAGTGTCCCTCGTTCCGGTCGGACGACGAACAGGACCGGGCGCAGTAGCTCAGAATCCGGGCGCTTTTAGGCTCCGGCGCGGAGTTACGGGTGAATGAACCCGGCGGTCCACTTGGACGGTATCACGAAGCGATTCCCCGGGGTCGTCGCGAACGACGACGTCGATCTCGCGGTGGAGCGCGGGAGCGTCCACGCCCTCCTCGGCGAGAACGGGGCCGGCAAGACCACGCTGATGAACGTCCTGTACGGTCTCTACCGACCGACCGAGGGGACCGTCCGGCTCGACGGCGAGCCGCGGTCGTTCGACTCGCCGCGGGACGCGATCGACGCGGGCGTCGGCATGATCCACCAACACTTCATGCTCGTCGACCCGATGACGGTGTGGGAGAACGTCGTCTTAGGCAACGAGCCGACGACTTGGGGCGGACTCCGCGTCGACAGGGAGGCGGCGCGGGAGGCCGTCGTCGAACTGAGCGAGCGGTACGGCTTCGACGTGGACCCGGACGCGACGATCGCGGACATCTCGGTCGGAGAGCAGCAGCGCGTCGAGATCCTGAAGGCGCTGTACCGCGGCGCCGAGGTGCTCATCATGGACGAGCCGACCGCGGTGCTGACGCCGCAGGAGGTCGAGGAGCTGTACGGCGTCTTCGAAGAGCTCACCGAACAGGGGAAGACGATCATCTTCATCTCGCACAAGCTCGGCGAGGCGCTGTCGGCGGCCGACGACATCACCGTCCTCCGCGACGGGGTCAACGTGGGCACCGTCGCCGCGGCCGACGTGACGCGCGAGGAGCTCGCGGAGATGATGGTCGGCCGGGAGGTGCTGATGGACCCCGCCACGTCGCCCCGAGAGACGGGCGAGCGCGTGCTGGAGGTGACCGACCTGTGCGTCGAGGACGACCGGGGCGTCGAGGCGGTCTCGGACCTGTCCTTCGAGCTCCGGGGCGGGGAGATCCTGGGGATCGCGGGCGTCGACGGCAACGGACAGTCACAGCTCGCCGAGGCGATCACGGGTCTGCGCGAGACGGCGTCCGGGGAGATCCGCTACCGCGGCGAGTCGATGGTCGGGCAGACCCGCCGCGACCGGATCGACCGCGGGATGGCGTTCATCCCCGAAGACCGACAGGAGCGCGGCCTGGTGATGTCATACGACCTCACCGAAAACGGGGTTCTAGGGAGCCAACACGACCCGCCGTTCGCGCGCGGCGGACGGCTCGATTGGGGCGCGGCGCAGGACCACGCCGAGTCCGTCATCGAGCAGTACGACGTCCGGCCGCCGGACGCCGACGCGGAGGCCGAGTCGCTGTCGGGAGGGAACCAGCAGAAGTTCATCGTCGGGCGGGAGTTCGAGCGCGACCCTGAGCTGGTCGTCGCCGCCCACCCCACCCGCGGCGTCGACATCGGCTCCACGGAGTTCCTCCACGACCGGCTGCTCGAACTGCGCGCCGAGGGGAAGGCGGTCCTGCTCGTCTCCTCGAAGCTCGACGAGGTACAGGGGCTCTCCGACCGGCTCGCGGTGATTCACGAAGGAGAGTTCACCGGAGTCGTCGACCCCGCGACCGTGACCGAAGAGGAGATCGGGCTGCTGATGGCGGGCGAGTCGCTCGACGACGACTCGGTCGAACGGGCGGCGATCCACGACGCCGGCGGCGCGCCGGACGAGGTCGACGGCGGGGCGGCCGACGACGAGGGGGTGGACGCGTGAGCGATTCGGCGCCCGACGGGGACCGTACGGAGTCCCTCCTCGCCCGCGTGGTCGCCCCCTTCGTCGACCGGAGCGTCGCCGAGCGGCTCGTCATCAGCGTCGCCGCGATCCTCCTCTCGATCGTCGTCGGCTTCGCGCTCGTGCTCGTCTCCGGCCGGATCGCGCAGTGTTCGACCGCGGCGTGGACGATGCCGCTCACCGGGATCGGCTTCTGTTACGACCCGATCGAGGTGTACGTCGTGCTGTTCAACGGCGCGCTCGGGTACCCGTTCGCCGTCGGCGACCCCGGGCTGTTCAACCCCGCGTGGACGCCGTTCAACCTCTCGTTCGGTCTGACGCTCTCGGAGACGACGCTCCTGATCTTCACCGGGCTCTCCGTCGCCGTCGCCTTCCGCGCCGGCCTGTTCAACATCGGCACGCAGGGGCAGCTCGTCGTCGGGGCGCTCTCGACCGCCCTCTCGGTCCTCGCGCTCGCGCCCCTGCTCCCGGCCGGCCCGGTCGCCGGTGCCGTGCTGATCGTCGTCGGGACCGCGGCGGGCGCGGTCGGCGGCGGACTCTGGGGCGCGATACCCGGCGCGCTCAAGGCGTACGCCGACGCCAACGAGGTGATCACGACGATCATGCTCAACTTCGTCGCCGCGAACGTCGCGTACGTGCTCGTGTTGGAGGTGTTCCGCGCCGAGGGCTCCTCGGTGGTCGCCACCCGCTACGTCCCAGAATACGCGCAGTTCCCGTCGGTGCTATTCCCCCCGTCCACCGACTTCGCGCTGCTCGCGCTGGCAGGGGGCATCGCCTTCATCGGCGCGCTCTACTACTTCGTCGAGCACACGTCGCTCGGGTACGACCTCCGGACGAGTGGCGTCCAGGCGGCCGCGGCCGAGTACGGCGGTGTGAACGCGAAGCTCACGACCGTGCGGGCGATGACGTTGTCCGGCGCGCTCGGCGGTATCGGCGGCGCGGTGTGGGTGCTGATGTCCGAGGGGCGGTGGATGGCCTCGATCCCGGACCTCGGCTTCGACGGGATCACCGTCTCGATCCTGGCCGGGAACAACCCGATCGGCGTGCTGCCGGCGGCGTTCCTCTTCGGGGTCCTGAAGGGCGGCGCCTTGGAGATCGGCTTCCGGACCGACGTTCCCACGGAGCTCGTCGCCGTGCTGCGCGGGCTCATCATCCTGTTCGTCGCGATGCCGGAGTTCTTCCGGATGATCGGTCGATACACCGGCGTCGGGGGGACTGCCGGCGGCCCGGGCGGCGCGGCGTCGGCGGAGTCAGATGCCTCCGCCGGCGGCGACGGGGGTGAAGCCGATGCGTAACCCGCTCTCGCCGGCGTCGCTCCTCGAAGGCGCGAGCGAGTCGGGGTACGTCCGTTCGCTTATCGCCGGCACCGTCGGAGTGCTCGCGCTGCTCGGCGTGTCCGGGCTCGCGTTCCCCGACTCCGTGGCGGGCGACCTCGCGGGCATCGTCTTCTCGACGAGTACCGCCACGTCGACGGCGCGGCTCGCGGCGCCCATCGTGCTCGCCGGACTCGGCGGCATCTTCGCCGAGAAGTCCGGCGTCATCAACATTGGCCTAGAGGGGCTCCTCATCATCTCGGCGTTCGTGTCGGTGTACGCCGCGTCGGTCGTCGGCGTGGGCAACGCCGTCCTCGGCGTCCCGGCGCTCGCGATCGCGTTCCTCGCCGGCATCGCGGCGTCGACGTTCCTGTCGGCGGTGTTCGCGGTGGTCTGTATCGAGTTCAAGGCCGACCAGATCATCGCCGGGCTGGCCGTCTGGCTCATCGCGTTGGGGCTCGCGCCGTTCCTGTCGACCGTGTTCTTCGGCGGCGTCAACACGTCGAACCTCGGCGTGAGCGTCGGGTGGCAGTACTCGGCGACGATGGTGGTTTTCGCGACCGCCGGCTCGTGGTGGCTGTTGAACAAGACCGCGTTCGGCAAACACCTCCGCGCGGCGGGCGAGAACCCGAAGGCGCTCGACACGGTCGGCGTCTCCGTCTCGAAGGTGCGCTACGCCGGGGTGCTGCTCTCGGGCGTCCTCTCCGGAGTGGGCGGCTCGGCGCTGGCGCTGTCCATCGGGCAGTTCGTCGGCTCCGGCGAGACGATGGTCCAGGGCAAGGGATTCATCGCCATCGTCGCGTACCTGTTCGGCAACTACAATCCGCTCGGGACGCTCGGCGCGGGCGCGCTGTTCGCCGGCCTCGACGCGATACAGATCCGGCTCCAGCAGCTCGGGTACGCGATCCCGGACACGCTGGTCCAGACCATCCCGTACGTCGTCGTGATCGTCGTCCTCACGCTGGTCGGCCGGACGCAGATCCCCGAGGCCGCGGGCGAACACTACGAGACCGAGGAGTAGCTCGCGCCCGCTGACGACCTCCCGGGTCCGGACGGTCAGTCCGACGCCTCGGTCTCCTCGGTCGGCGAGGGCAGTCGCAGGTCGGCGAACGCCTCGGTGTCGCCGATCCCCGTGACGATCTTGACCTCGTCGGTGATCGGGACGCCGACGCAGGAGAGGCGGGCGTTCGCCCCGCGGATCTGCTCGTCGGAGAGGATCGACTGCCCCGGCATCGCCACGTCGCCCTTCACCACGACCACGGCGCAGTTGGAGCAGGCGCCGCCGCGGCAGGCGTACGGCCACGACCGGCCGCCGCGCTCCGCCGCTTCCAGGATCGACTCGCCGGGCTCGACGAGGAAGCGGCCGTACTCCGGGAGGTCGAGGTCGGCGTCCGCGGCCTTCTCGAAGAGGTCCTCATCGTCGAGCGACCAGCCGTGCTCGGTCAGCGCGTCGCGGTCGAGGTGATAGACGGTAGACGGCGACCCGGTGCGGACCGGTTCGACCGACCCCTCCGCGTACCGCCGAACCACGTCGGCCGCCTCGCCGACCGGCTCGTCGCCGAGGTCGTCGAACCAATCGCGGACCGTCGCGGGCGCGAGGTTCGACTCCGCGGCGACCGCCCCGATGTCGACCCCTTCGAGCCGGGCGACCGTCGAGACGAGCCCCGGCGAGTCGAGGGCCGTGATCGTCTCCTCGACCCACTCCTCGGAGCGGTCGTACCACGAAGCGAGTTCGGCCGTGCCGATACCTCGGTCGTACGCGACGGCGGTCATCAGCGCCGCGGTCGCCTCCGCCGACCGGACCTCCGAGAGCCACGCCCGGAGCCGGTCGGCGTCGACCCGTTCGAGTTGCCCCATGTCCGTATCGTTCGTTTCGAGGCCGTTAAACGACGAGCCTGAACAGTTAGGCTCCGGACGCGCCCCGGCTCGCCCCGGCCATCGCGAAATTCGTCGGCGCGCGGCCGACCGAAACGGGAGCAAAGAGTTTTGCCCGGCGCACGACACGGTCCGGTAATGGATATCGACGAGTACGACGTCGTCGTGGCGGGGGCCGGGACCGCCGGCTGCTACGCCGCCGCGACGATCGCGAACGAGGGGCTCGACGTCGTCATCGTGGAGCGGAAGGACGCCGAGGAGGCCGGCCACATCGCCTGCGGCGACGCCCTGAAGGGCGCCGACGCCTTCCCCGAAGCGATCCCGAAGGACCGACTCGAACCCGCGTTCACGAACACCGGCGTCGACCACGGTCGCTTCGAGATCCCGCAGGAGGACACGGTCCTAGAGATCCCCGTCCCCGGTGAGCTCGCCGTCATCGATCGCTGGGAGTACGGCCGCCAGCTCATCTCCGGGGCCGAGGACGCGGGCGTCGACTTCCACTACGACACCGTCATCAACGACGTGAGACAGGACGAGAGCGGCCGCGTCACCGGTATCCACGCGGTGCGGAAGGGCGACCCGCGGACGTACGAGGCGGACGTCGTGATCGACGGTGCCGGGTCGCTCTCGCTGCTCCAGGACAAGGCGGACTTCGAGGGGACGACCTTCGACACGAACGTCCGGTACTCGCAGTTCTGCTCGGCGTACCGCGAGATCGTCGACGTGCCGGAGCCGGTCGAGTGGGACGACGCGCTGGTGTTCAAGGCGACCGACCGCGCGGCGGGCTACCTCTGGTACTTCCCGCGGACCGCGAGGGAGATCAACGCCGGCCTCGGCTTCCAGATGACGGAGGAGCCGATGAAGCTCGTCGAGTCGCTGAAGAAGGACCTCCGCGACCGCCCCGAGTTCGAGGGCGCGGAGGTCCGCGACAAACTGGGCGCCGCCCTGCCCACCCGACGCCCCTACGACTCGGCGGTCGCGCCGGGGTACATGGCGGTCGGCGACGCGGCGGGTCACGTGAACCCGACGACCGGAGGGGGAATCGCCGGCGCGGCGTACGCGGGCAAGTACGCCGGCGAGCAGGCCGTGAAGGCCGTCTCGGACGACGACGTGAGCGAGGAGAACCTCTGGCGGTACAACACCCGCGTGATGGACCACTTCGGCGGCCGGTACGCCGGCCTCGACGTGTACAACGTCCTCGCGACTTCGGTCGACGTGGACAACCTCATGGGGCTGCTCGCGTCGCTGCCGGGCGAGAAGCTCGCGGAGGCGCTGTACGAGGGGTCGACCTCGATGTCCTTCGGGCTGAAGCTGAAGGCCGCGGTCAAGTCGTTCGGCTACTGGGGGACGATCCGGAACTTCTACCAGACGAAGTCGCTGGCGGACGAGCTGATCGGCCACTACGAGGAGTACCCGACGAGCCCCGCCGCGATGGCGAACTGGACCCGCCAGCGCGACGACATCATGGACCGCGTCTACGAGACGACCGGCGCCGACGCGAAGTACTGAGGCCGTGAGCGGCTACCGGCTCACTACCGTCGAGACGGTGCGCGAGCAGGGCTCGTGGGCGTTCACGGCTCGTGAGGGCGACGAGGACCGCGAGGTGTTCCTCGTGCCGTGCGCGGACGAGTCGGATGAGCGCGACGACGAGGACCCACCGGTGCGTGCGTGGATCAACCGCTGTACCCACGAGGACCAGCGGCTTCACCGCGAGGCGGTGGGCGCCGTCACCCGCGGCGGCTCCGTCGTCTGCCCGAAGCACGGCTCGGCGTTCGACGCGTGCGACGGCGGCTGCGACAACGGCGAGGCGGCGGGCACGACGCTCCGATCGGTGGACGTGACCGTCCGCGACGGCGCGGTGTTCCTGACCGACGACGACCTCAGCTACCTCCGCGAGGGGTTGCCGGACGAGGACGACGACGACGGCGCGGGGCCGTCGTCGAGCTCGCACCTCACCTTCTGAACGGGGCGAGATTCGGCGGACTGGCGACGTCTACGGCTGCGCCTCCGCGACTCGCCGGATCGCGCCGGCGATCACGTCGATGCCGAGCGACAGGTCGTCCTCGACCACGTCGAAGTCGGTGGTGTGGTGCCCGCCCGGGTGGTCGGTTCCGACGCCGAGGTAGCAGGCGAGCCCGCCCTGATCTTGGACGCGGTTCATCAGGTACGTAGCGTCCTCGGAGCCGCCGAGGTCGTCGCTGTCGACGATGTTCGTGACGCCCTCGACGTCGCCCGCGGACTCCCGGACGAGGGCGGCGAGCGCGTCGTCGCTCGTCGCGCTGGGCGCCTCGCCGAGCGTCGACACCTCGACCTCGCAGTCGTGCATCGCCGCGGCGGAGTCGAGGATGCGGTCGGCGTGGTCGGACATGTACTCGGCGAGCTCCGTCGTCTGTCCGCGGAGCTCGCCCTCGATGTGCGACTCCTCGGGGATGATGTTTGTCGCGGTGCCGCCGCCGACGAGCCCAGCGTTCACGCGCGTGGGGCCGTCGGCATGCCGCGGGATGGCGTAGAGGTTCTGGACCGCCGCCGCCATCGCCTGAACCGAGTTCCGACCCTGCTCGGGGCGCGCGCCGGCGTGCGCGGGCTCGCCGGAGAAGTCCGCGAGGAAGTGCCGCACCGCGAGGAACCCCTCGACGCCGCAGACGACCTCGCCGGACGGGTGATCGAGGCCGACGTGGACCGCGTAGAGGTAGTCGACGTCGTCGAGGTGGCCCGACTCGGCCATCGGCTTCCCGCCGGCGACCTGCTCCTCGCCCGGCTGGAAGAACACCTTGAGCGTGCCGGAGAAGTCGGAGTCGAGGACGGCGTCGAGCGCGCCGAGCCCCATCGTCGCGTGGGCGTCGTGGCCGCAGGCGTGCATGAACCCCTCGTGCTCGGAGCGGAACCCCTCGGCGGCCGGGACGTGCTCGGCCGACTCAGACTCCGTGATCGGGAGCGCGTCGATGTCGACCCGCAGGCCGATCACGGGGCCGTCGCCGCGCTCGACGACCGCGACGCAGCCGGTGTAGCCGCCCGAGAGCCGGTCGAGGATATCCGGGTCAGCGCCCGCCTCGCGCGCCTGCTCCTCCCACTCCGAAAGCTCCTCGTCGTCGGGGACGTTCAGTCGCTCGTCGGTCGCCAGCGCGTCCGGGCCGACGTGGAGCTCCGTCAGGTCCCGCTCGCGGAGGGCCTCGACGATGCGGGCGGTGGTGTAGAACTCGCGCCACGCGGGCTCGGGGTGGCGGTGGAGGTCGCGGCGGAACGCGCGGTACTCGTCGTCTTCGAGAACGCTCATACCCGTGGGTGGCCCGGGGACAGGTTAAAACGTCGGCTGCCGGAGAGCGACGGGGACCGCATCGGAGCCGACCGCGGGCGGCTCACTCCTCGGCCGTCCCCATCCGCTCAGAGTAGTCCCACGCGTGGATCCGCTCCGGTTCGATCCGGATCTCGACCTCCTCGCGCTCGGATCGCAGGAGCCGGTCGGCGGTCGGGTTGTCCGTGCCGCCGAGGTACTTCGTCAGGAGCGACCGCAGGAGCCGCTTCCCATCGTCGGGTCGGACCGTCGCTCGGCCGCGGCCGCGGACCCCCTTGTACGGCGGGTCGTTCGTCGACACGTCGAAAGAGACGCTGTCGTCGTGGTCGACGAACTCGACCAGATCGGCGTTCGCGCTCGTCGCACAGCGGATCGCGCCGGGCGGCCGCGCCGCGCCGTCGCCGTCGTCTCCACCGTCGGCGCTCCCCCCGTCCGGGTCCCACGCGAACCACAGCGAGACGATCCACGGACGGTCGCCCGGGGTACGGCAGCCGAGGCGGACCGGGACGGACGCGGCGGCGAGGAACTCGTCGACGCGGTCGCGGTCCCACGGGCCGGTCGGGTCCATACCGATCCCACGCCCGCGCCCCGCCTAACAGTTGCGCCGCCCGGACTCGATCGAGGTCGGCGGCCGAACCACTCGGAGCCCGGCGGCTCCGGAACACAAGAGAATTGACGGTCCCCCCGCGAGAGGTGGTATGACCGACTACTTCGAGGTCCACGAGCGCGACGGCGCCGCCCGGCTCGGGGAGGTCCGCCTCGCCGAGCCCATGTCCACGCCGGCGCTGGCGGACCCGTTCCTCGACGACGGCGGAAGTCTTTGGGCCGGTGACCGCGAGGTCCCAGACGGCGACGAGACCGCGCTGACGGTGCTTCCCCACAGGGCGTTCCCCGCGGGGACCCGCGACGAGGTGCGCGAGTCGTTCGCGGTCGACCACCCTGGCGTCGCGTTCCCCTCGGCCGCGGTCGTCGACAGTCGGAGCGCCCGCGACCTCGGCGCCGACGCGTACCTGCTCTCGGACGCGCAGGGGTTCGTCGGCCACGGCGAGGCGTTCCGGGACGCGATCCTCCGCGCGAAGTCGGCGCTGCCGCCGGACGCCGCGCTCGGCCTCTCCGGCGTCGCGACCCCGCGGAACGTCGCGCTCCTCGCGTACGCCGGCGCCGACCTCGTCGACGCGACGCGCGCCCGGACGAAGGGGACGCAGGGGATGTACCTCACCGCCGACGCGGAACACTTCCTCGAAGACTTGGAGGAGCTCCCCTGCGCCTGCCCGGCCTGCGCGAAACCCCGAAGCGAGTTCACCCGGGACGACTGCGCCGACCACAACGCCAACGCGCTGCGGGCCGAGCTTCGGCGGGTCCGCGAGCGGATCCGGAGCGGCCGCCTGCGCGATTACATCGAGGCGCAGGCCCGCCACGAGGGGTGGCTCACGGCCGCGTTCCGCGAGTTCGACGACCAGTGGGGGTACTTGGAGGAGCGGACGCCGCTCATGCGCGACGCGGAGGTGACGGCGGCGTCGGCGGAGACGCTCGACCGCGTCGAGATCCGTCGGTTCGCCGACCGCGTCACGAGCCGCTACCGGAACCGGTTCACCGACCAGCCGCTCGTGTTGGTCCCCTGCTCGGCGACGAAGCCGTACAGCGACTCCCAGAGTCACCGCCAGTTCCACGACGCGATCAAGTGGCGCGGCCACACCGTCTCGATTACCTCCCCTATCGGCGTGGTGCCGCAGGAGCTCGAGACGACCTACCCCGCTCAACACTACGACTCGGTCGTCACGGGCGACTGGAGCGAAGACGAGATCGAGTTCGTCGCGGAGGTCCTCCGGCGGTATCTCGAACGCAACGACTACTCGCGCGTCGTCGCGCACGTCCCCGAGGACGGGTACCGCGAGATCTGCGAGCGCGTGGAGAGCGACCCCGCGATCGACGCCGACTTCGAGTACACCTGCGTCGACCACCCGACGACCGACGAGTCGCTCGGCGAACTGAACGCCGCCCTCCAGGGCGAGCCGGCGTACAGCAAGCGGGAGCGCGAGCACAACACGGTTCGCGCTATCGCCGATTACCTGCTCGGCGACGGCGCGGGCGACGACCTGTTCGGCGGTCTCGGCGCGAGCGGCGGAGGCGACCGATACGGCGGCGAGGCCGACGTCCGCACCACCGGCCGCTACCCCAAGCTCCAGGTGTGGGGCGACGAGCCCGACGCCGGCCGCGAGGGCGAGCCGGGCGAACAGCTCGCGACGATGGTCCCGCAGTACGGCACGCTCTCGTTCACCCTCGCCGGCGCGCGCCGCTGGGTCGAGAGCGACGCGCCGACGAAGCGGGTGGAGATCGATCAGTTCGTCCCGCGTGGCTCCGTGCTCGCGCCGGGCGTCGTCGACGCGGACGACGATATTCGGGTCGGCGACGAGGTCGTCATCGAGGGGCCGAAGGCGTTCGCGGTCGGCCGCGCGGCGATGTCTGGCCCAGAAATGGCGGGATCGACCCGCGGCGTCGCCGTCGAGGTGCGGCACGGAGAGGAGAAGTAACTGGACGGCTCCGGTGAACTCCTCGGCGGACGATCGCCTTCAGTTGTCGCGCCGGACCCGGAGCCCGTTTCGATGTCGGCCCGCTACGACTCGGGAGCGCTCCGCGAGAAGTTCCCCGAACTATCGGCGTTGCGAGCGCTTCACTCGTCGGCCTCGGATCCCTCCGCGCCGCCGAGTTCGGACAGTTCGGTTTCCAATTCCTCGGAGTCTTCGAGGAGCAACCCCGTCCCGCCCGCGGCGATCATACCGACGCCGATCGCACGGAGCTGCCGGAGGTACGCCGGCTTCGCTTCGAGTTCCGACGCGTTGTCGAAGTTCTTCCCGATCATCTTTTTGCTGAGCCTGACGCTCGCCCGCGGGAAGAGCGCGGTGACGACCCCTTGGACGAGTATCATTGCGGACCCGAATAGACGGCCTTTCTCACAGCCTTTCATACACGGTAGTACGTCTCGCCGCCGGATAACTATTGCCCCTAACACGCAATACCACCCCGTCAGTTTTCTTCAGATGCGCATTTCCAGCAACTTCCTCCGTATATATTGTGGACTATTTACAACACTATGTTTATCCGTAGGGCGCCTGTATACGACCTATGATGAGAGACGCTGAGGCGGCGGACCGATGTTGTGGAACCGCCGTCGCTGCGACCGCGAAGCAGCGCCCGACAGACTCGCCGCTCGGAGCCGACACCCCGTCGCGCGTCGGGCCGTCCCCGGACGGGAGGTCGGCATGACCGCACGGAATCCGATAGCCGCTCGGACGCTCGCCGTCCGCGGGGCCGGGACGTTCCTGATCGGGGTCGCCGTCAATCTCGCTCTCGGGTGGATCGCGTTGACCGGGGGTCTCGTGGCGTCGACGGAGTTCTTCCGGTACCCCCCGATCGTCGTCTGGACGCTGTTGGGAACGATCGGTGCGGCCGTTATCTACGGGGCGCTCACGCGTTTCTCCGCGACGCCGGACCGGACGTTCGTCCGCGTCGCCGTCGCCGCGCTCGTCTTGTCGTTCGTCCCCGATGTCGGCCTGCTCGTCGCCGTCGAGGGCGTGACGACGAGCGAGGCCGTCGCGCTGATGGCGCTTCACGTCCCGCCGGCGATCACCGCGATGATCGCGCTCCCGAACACTCCGTTCGGGCGTTAGCCAGCTTCCGGAGTTTACACCTTCGCGAGGCCGGCCGAACCCGCACTCCTCAGTCGTCGGCGGTCGCCTCGGGTCGGTACGCCTCGCTAATCTTCTTCCACTTCCCCGACCGGAACCGGAGGTAGTTGATCGCGGCGGGGATCGTCGTCTCGGCCATGAACGCGAAGTAGAGTCCCCACAGCCCGATCGCCGGGAGCGCCACCTCGGGGACCGTGAGGCCGACGAGCGGGAGGTCGATCGCGGGTGTCGCGTCGTGTGCGCCGACGTACGCGAGCGGGATCGACACGCAGAACATCCCGAGGAACTGGCTCGCGAAGGGGATCTTCGTGTCGCCGGCGGCGTCGAGGGGGCCGGCCGCCCCGCCGGAGACGCCTTGGAAGATCACCGCGGCGCAGGCCGCGTACACGAGGTTGACGGCGATCGGTATCTCCGGGCTGTCGGGCGACTCGGCGAACAGCGAGACGATGTCGGTGGCGAAGACGGCGATCAGCACCGCGGAGACGGCGTACGTCGCCACCGAGAAGCGGATGATGTCGCGGGCGTACGCCTCCGCTTCGTCCGGGCGCTCGACGCCGAGCTCCTGCCCGACGAGGCTGGAGGAGGCGAGGCCGAACCCCCAGCCGGGCGTGTTCATGATCCCCCAGATGCGGCGGGCGATGACGAACGCGGCCACGGTGTTTTCCCCGAACACGTCGAGGATGGCGAGCATCGGGAACTCGGCGGCCGTCCACACGAGGTTGCGCGCCCCGACCGGGACGCCGATCTCGACGAGGTCGCGGAGCATGCCGGGGTTCAGGTACGAGCCGGTCGGGTCGATCGCGACCGGGAACTCGCCGATGAGGGGGGCGCTCCCGCGCACGAGGCCGACGGTGAAGCCGCCGACCGCGAGCACGTTCGAGAGGACGGTGCCGACCGCGGCCCCCTCGACGCCCCAGCCGAACCCGAAGATGAACAGCGCGCTGAGGGCGATGTTCGCGACCGCGCCGC
This sequence comes from Halorubrum sp. C191, assembly GCF_002727095.1. Lineage (NCBI taxonomy): Archaea > Methanobacteriati > Methanobacteriota > Halobacteria > Halobacteriales > Haloferacaceae > Halorubrum > Halorubrum sp. C191. The sequence goes on from NZ_NHNZ01000094.1 coordinate 26,804, forward strand.
CGGCCCGGACCTGCATCGCGGTGTAGGCGTCGTCGCAGCCGACGAGGATGCGGCTCCCGACGAGGTTGAGCGCGGCGAACGGGACGCCGAGGCCGACGACGCGGAGGTAGTCCGCGCCGTAGGCGATCGCCGCCTCGTTGCTGCTCAACACGTCGATGAGCGCGGGGGCGAACAGCCAGAACGCCGCGCTGACCGGCAGCGTGATCGCCACCGCGAGGAGGACGCTGGAGCGCACCGCGTCCCCCAGTTCGCCGAACGCCTCGGCGCTGTACCGCTGGGAGACCAAGGCGATCGTGCCGCCGGCGACGCCGCCGCCGAACGCGAACGCGAGCCCCCAGTAGGGCCCCGCGAAGCCGACGCCGGCGACGGCGCTCGTGCCGACCGCGACGCCGACCATCGCGACGTCGACCGCGTTCTTCGACATCCGGGCGATCCCGGTGACGATCCGGGGCCACGCGAGGTCGGTGGTCCGCACCACCCGGTGACGGTCGATCAGCCCGGCCCTCGCGAGGGCGAAGCCGATGTAGAGGATCAGCGCGCGGAAGGGGTTCGGCAGCCGAGAGATCAGCTCGCGGAGGGAGTTCGGAAGGCGAGACACGGCAGATGCCCGCCTTTTCCGCTGGCGGCTAAAGGAGTTTCGTCACGCGGCAGGCGGTTCCGGATCGAGCGGGGGTCGCGGGCCGAGCCGTCGCCCGATCAGGCGCCCGAGACGAGGTAGACGGCCGCGGCGGCGAAGACGATCCCGAGCCCCTTCCGAGCCGTGAACGACTCGCCGAGGAAGAGGAAGCCGATCACCGACGAGAAGACGAGGAACATCGCGAAGATGGGCGTCACGACGCTCACCGGACCCGCGGAGAGCGAACGGTACAGTGCGAGGATCCCGATACCGAGGAACACGCCCGCGGCGAGCACGTGCGCCAGCTTCGGCGAGGCGAGGTGGCCGGTGAACTCCTGTCCGGTGTACGCGATCACGCCGAGCGCCATGGCGACGAGCAGCGTGTTCGAGACGACGACGGCGACGTCGCTCGGGATCGCGTTCGGACCGGTCGTGGCGACGCGCATCAGCGGCGAGACGAGCGCGTACGCACCCATGGCGAGCAGCGCGTACGGGAGGTAGGTCGTGGCCGTAGCGTCCATACCACGGGGTCACCGCCCGGAGGCAAGTGCCTATCGACCCGCGTTCGGCGGCGGCCCCAGCGGGGCCGACTCGTCGGCCGACCGCGAGTCGTCGGGAACGTCGCCTTCCCGGTCGGCGTCCGAACCGCCCCGGTCGTGAACCGGGACGCAGACCGTCACCGCCGTCCCCCTCGGCTCGCGCTCCGCGAACGATATCCGGCCGCCGAGGTGGTCGACGCCCCACTTGACGATCCACAGGCCGATCCCGCTCCCGTGGCGCAGCGGCGTCTCGGTGCCGCGGTCCAACACGTCGTACTCCGCGGGGTCGATGCCGGGACCGTCGTCCGCGACGGTGACCTCGACCCAGCCGTCCTCGACGAGGGCGTCGATCCGGGCCCACGGCTCGTCCGCGTCGTTGTGTCGGACCGCGTTCGAACAGAGGTTCTCCAAGACGACCCGCAGCACCACCGACACCGAGACGGACGGCACCGTTCCGACCTCGATCCGCGCGTCGGGATCGATCTCCCGCGCGTCGGCGACGGCCTCGTCGACCACGTCCGGCAGCGGCGCCGACCCGGACTCCTCGGTCGGGGCGAACAGCTCGCCGGCGGTCCGGGTGCGCTCGCTGCGTTCGAGCATCCGCCCGGCGCTCTCCTCGATGACCGAGAGCGCGCGTTCGTCCGTCGGGTCGGTCCGGAGCCGCGCGGCGTACCCCTGAATGAGGTTGGTCTCCGTCCGCACGTCGTGACGGAACACGCGGTTGAGCACGTTGAGCCGCTGCTGTTGGCCGAGGTACGCGCCGACGTCGTGGAAGGGTATCACTCGGGCGGTGGTGCGGTCGTGGTCGTCGGTCACGTCCCTGACAGTCGCCTCGTACGGTCGCCGCCCGTCGCGGCCGACGATCGGGACCGCTCGCGGCGCGTCACCCTCGGCGCCGTCTGGCTCGCTGACCGTCTCGTACTTCGGGACGACCGCGTCGGCGGGCTCGCCGATCGCCGCGCGCCGGTCGACGCCGAACGTCTCGGCCGCGCTTTCGTTCAGGTCGACGACGAGCCCCTCGGTGCCGACGACGAAGACGGGGTCGTGGAGCTGCTCGAAGACGAGCTGTGGCGCGCGCGGCGGCGCGGCGCGGGCGCGAGCGTCAGCAGTCGGAACCGCGACAGCGCGAGGAGGTATGCCACCCCCGAGACCACGAACACCAGCGGGGTCGGATCGAGCCCCGGGATCGGAATCGCGCCGGAGAGGTAGGCGACGCTCCCGGCCCACGGCGCCGCGGTCCCGACGAGCAGCGCCGCGCTCTGCCCGCGGAACGGGCGCGCGTCGTCGCGGATCAGCTGGATAAGTGGGACCGAACCGACGGCGCCGAGGAGGTAGGTGTACCCCGCGATGACGTAGTACAGCGGACCGGGGACGACGTCGAGGAACGTTCCGACCGCGGTCTCGCGCACGAATCGACCGACCGTGAGGAGGTTCCCCGGGTCGTCCGCGGCGGCGACCGCGACGGTGGCGACGGGCACGACCGACACCAGCGCAACGGAGAACGGCGTCACGTAGCGGTCGTAGCCGGTGTACGCCAGCGCGAAGAAGAGCCAGCCGACCGGGATGGCCACGACGCCGACCCACTGGACGTCGTACCACAGCGCCTTCGCCGGCAGCGTGGTCGCCTCCAGTTCGAAGACGAGGAACGTCGCCCACCAGACCTGCCCGGCGAGCAACACCGCGAGCCACGTCGCGCCCGGCTCCGGTCGCTCCCGCCACGCGAGGATCGCCGCCGCCAGACCGACCGTCACGGCGACGAGGAGAGCGACGGAGAGCGGGCTCAACGCGGCCATGCCGTTTTTTACACAGATCGGATTTATAACTCATCGGGTCTGTTCACCTAATTGAAAATTCCGGCGTCACCCGGCCGAACCTACCGGTGGGCGCCGCCTCACCCGCCGAGCGCGAGGAGCGCGACGCCGGCGACGAACGCGCGGTGAACAGCGCGCCCGCGTCGAACGCGGCGACCCGTCCGAGGGACCCCGCGGCGGGGGTGGTTGCGCGCGGACGAGACTGCGCTGCCGTGCCGTCTGGCGTCGACGGCCTGATCGGTTCGTTTGCCATGGAGACGTCCGCCGCAGGTCGGCGACGGACGTGCGTCGTGGGGTATCGATCTACACTTACCCACGCCGTGAGGCGTTAACAAAACGCGAGCGCTCGCGGTATCAGCGGGCTCGGTCGAACGACGCGGGCACCTTCGGGGTTCAGTACGCTTTTGACACGAGCGGCCGATAACTCGCGTATGGACGGAACCTTCGATCACGTGATGATCCGCGTCGAGGACTTAGAGGAGAGCCTCGACTGGTACCAGACCCACCTGAACTACGAGGAGAAGGGCCGCTGGGAGGCCGACACCTTCACCAACGTCTTCCTCGGTCCCGAGGACGTTCACGAGGACGGCGCGCTCCTCGAACTCACGTACAACCACGACGGCCGGAGCTACGAGCTCGGCGACGCGTGGGGTCACATCGCGGTTCGCGTCCCCGAGGACGCGCTCCAGGAGTCGTACGACCAGCTGATGTCGGAGGGCGTCGACGACTACCGCGACCCCGAGTCCTGCGGGAACCGCTACGCGTTCGTGAAGGACCCGGACGGCCACGAGATCGAGATCGTCAAGCGCGACCACGGCGCGAAGTGGAGCATCGACCACACGATGGTCCGCGTCGAGGACGCCGACGAGGCGCTCGGCTACTGGACCCGCAAGTTCGAGTACACCGAGTACCCCGGCCGCTGGGAGGCCGACACCTTCTCGAACTACTTCGTGGCGCCCGAGGACGCACCGGAGGAGGCGATGAAGCTCGAACTCACCTACAACTACGACGGCCGGGAGTACACGATGGGCGACGCGTGGGGCCACGTCGCGGTCCGCGTCGACGACCTCGACGACGCGTGGGACGCGCTGATGACCCGCGAGGCCCCTGACTACCGCGACCCCGCCTCCTGTGACCACAACTACGCGTTCACGAAGGACCAGGACGGCCACGAGGTCGAACTGGTCACGCGGGACTGAGTCCGCCGCCGTCCGACTCCGTTTCTCCTCCGCGGTCGCCGTCAGTCTGCCGACTCGACCCCGGTGATATCGAAGCGCGCCCCCCCGGCCTCGCTCTCGACGGCCCGCACCGACCAGCCGTGCGCGTCGGCCACCTGCTCGACGATCCGCAACCCGAATCCGGTCCCCGACTGCGATGTGGAGTAGCCGGCGTCGAACACCGTCCCGCGCAGGTCCGGGTCGATCCCCGGGCCGTCGTCGGCCACGTAGAAACCGTCCGGCAGCGATCCGACCGTGACGGTCAGGTCCTCGCCGCCGTGTTCTATCGCGTTCCGGATCAGGTTCTCTAACAGCTGTTTGAGTCGCCCCTCGTCCGCGACCACCGTCCCCTCGACTTCGGTGCGCAGCGTCGCGTCGCTGGTGTCGACGGTCCGCCAGCAGGCGCCGACGACCCGTGCGATGTCGACCGGCTCGGCGTCGGTCACGGGGTCGCCCTCGCGCGCGAGCGTGAGGAGGTCGTCGATCAGCGCGGTCATCCGGTCGTGGGCGCGCTCGACCGCCGCCAGGTGTTCGCTGTCACACTCCTCGCGAGCGAGTTCGGTCCGGCCCCGCGCGACTTCGAGCGGGTTCCGGAGGTCGTGTGACACGACGCCGGCGAACTCCTCTAGTCGGTCGTTCTGCCGCTCCAACTCCGCAGTCCGATCCGCGAGGCGACGGGTGCGCGCCTCGGCCTGGAACGCCGTCTCGGCCGCGGTCGCCAGGATTCCGGCGAGGTACTCGTCGACGCTGCCGAGCATGCCCGGCTCCGTCTCGCCGATCGATATCGTCCCGAACTCGCCGATCGGAACGATGAGCAGGCTCCGGAGCGGCGTGTCGACGTCGAGCGCGTCGGTCGTCCGGATGTCGTCGAACTTCCGGAGCTCGCCCGCCTCGAACGCCGCCCAGTTGAGGCTCCCGCCGTCCGGCGTGAACGTCTCCCGCTCGGGCAACACCTCCGTCGCGCGGTCGGAGACGGCGACCGGGACCAGCCCGCCGGCCGCCTCGTCGTAGAGCCGGACGGTAACGATCGAGAACTCCAGGACGTCGGTGGCGGCCGCGACGGCCTGCTCGGCGATCGCTTCCCGCGACTCCGCGCGGACGAGCGTCCGCGTGGCGCCGTGGAGCCGCTCGACGCGGCTCTCGCGCTCGATCCGGTCGAGCGCCGCTTCGAGGTGGTCGGTGAGGATCTCCGCCACGAGGACGTCGGTGTCGGTGAACTCGTGCGGGTCCGGGGAGGAGACGACGAACAGCCCGTGGTCGCCGATCGGGCCCAACACGAGGCTCTCCGCCGGCGAGGGCTCGTCCAACCGATCGGACGACGAGAGCTCGTCGATGACGACCGACCCCTCGCCGCGGAAGGCGCCCCACGCCAGCGCCGCGCGCGATCCTGCCGGCGCGTCGCGGTCGTACGACGGCTGCTCCTCGAACAGCATCGGCACAGAGTCGCCGAGCGCGGCCGGCTGGAGGCTCTCGCCGTCCTCCGAGAGCAGGTGGATCCCGCTCAACCCGGCGTCGATCAGGTCGTCGACCGCCTCGACCGCCAGCTCGGCCGCCTCGTCGGTGGTTCGCGTGTAGTTGAGCTCCCGCGTCCACTCCCGGAGGCTCGCGAGCGTCCGCTCGCGCTCCTTCCGCTCGGAGATGTCGCGCGTGGTGACGACGTACCCCTCGATGCCGTCCGTCTCGATCCGGTCGCTGCCGACGGACTCGAGCCAGCGGTAGCCGCCGTCGGTCGTTCGGAACCGGTACTCGGCGGTCGGGGGGTCCCCGTCGCCCTCGAGCGCGCCGAGCGCCTCACTCACGGCATCTCGATCCTCCGGGTGGATGTACTCCAGCGCCCGCTCGCCGAGGAGGTCCGACGGCGCGTAGCCGATCACGCTTTCGCACGACGGACTCAGGTACCGGAATCGCCAGTCGCTCGACAGCACCGTGACCACGTCGCCGGCGTGTTCGATGAACGCCCGGTGTCGCTCGCGCTCGCTGTCGTCGCGGACCACGCCGACGAACCGCCGCTCGCCGTCCGCGGTGAACTCACCGTACGAGATGGAGACGGGGACCTCGTGGCCGTCGCGGTGGAGCGCGTTGAACCGGACGTCTGACCAGTCGACGCTCCGCTCGCCGTCGGCGAGATACCGATCGACCGCCTCGAGGTGGTCGTCGCGGTGTCGTTCCGGTATCAGCGTCGTGAGCGGTTCACCCTCCAGATCGGCCGGTTCGTACCCGAACATCGGCTCGACGGCGGCGTTCGCGAACCGGATCACGCCGTCGGTGTCGACCGACAGGATCGCGTCCGACGCCCCTTTTGCGACCGCGCGGAACTGTCCGACGGCCTGCTCGGCCTCCCGCTCGGCCCGCCGCTGCTCGACGGCCTCGACGATCCGGTCCGCCAGCCGCTCGCACTGCTCCGTGTCGCCGGACTTCCGCATGTAGTCGGTGACGCCCGCGGATATCGCCTCGCTCGCGACCGCCTCGCTCCCCCCTCCGGTGAACAGGATGAAGGGAAGGTCCGGGTCGCGCTCACGGACCTCGTCGAGGAGATCGAGGCCGTCTCGACCGGACAACTCGTAGTCGGAGACGATACACTCCACGTCGCGCTCCGACAGCGTCTCGAGTCCGGCGGCCGCGTCGGGCGCCGTCTCGACCGCGATCCGGTCTCGCTCCTCCCGTAAGAACGACGCGACGACCGCACGCAGGTCCAGGTCGTCGTCGACGAGCAGGACCGGGATGCGGTCGGTCATACACTCGGATTACTTACCATTCGGGTATAACGGTTTTGCCCCGCAGGCGTCGAGCGGTCGGCTCCGTCCGAGCGGTCAGCGGTCGCCGGCCGCGATCGCCCGGGGCTCCCGAACCGGTCCGTCAGCCCGCCGCTCGCGGCTCACTCGTCTTCGGCCGGGGTCTCACCGGCGGCCGGACGGAAGGCGACCAGCCGCTCGCCGTCGGTGGCCCGCTCGCCGATATCGACCGTCACCGCGTCGCCGATCGCGACCGCCGGGGCGGCGTCGTCTCCGTCTCGCTCCGCGTCGCCGTCGCGGACCACGCCGGTGAGCCGCGTCGGGCCGAAGTCGACCACCGCGGTCGCGTACGGCGCGTCGTCGGCGAAGCGCGGCGAGGGGACGTGGACGACGCTGTACGTCTCGACGGTCCCCGTCTCGTCGAGGGGCTCCCGCGAGAGTTCGGGGGAGCCGCACTCGGGACACACCCGCCGCGGGGGAAGGGAACCGTGCCCCTCCGGGCAGACGACCGCGAACCCGTCCCCGTCTGCGAGCGCGTCGAGCCACTCGGCGTACTCTCGGTCCGTCGGCGACGAGGCGTCCGCCGCGTCCGCGCCGTCGTCGCTCATTCCGCCACCTCCAGCACGTGGACGACCGCGCTCGCGACGGTCCCGCCCGCATTGTGCGCGACGCCGACCTCGGCGTCCGGAACGTGGTCGCTGTTGGGGTGGTCGCCCCGCAGTAGGCGGGTCAGCTCCGCGATCTGCGAGCCGCCGGTCGCGCCGACCGGGTGGCCCTTCGCCTTCAGGCCGCCGGAGAGGTTCACCGGGAGGTCGCCGTCGGCGGTCGTGACGCCCTCTCGGGCCGCCGCGATCCCCTCACCCGGCTCGAACAGTCCGAGCGACTCCAGCGCCAGCACTTCGGCGATGGTGAAGCAGTCGTGGACCTCCGCGACGTCGACCGTGTCGGCACCGATGTCGGCGTCGGCGTAGGCCGCGTCGGCCGCGTCGTCCGCGGCGGGCGTCCGCGCGAGGCTGTCGCGGTCGCCGAGCGCCATCCGGTCGGTCCCCTGTCCGGTCCCCGTCACCGCGACCGGCGCGTCGAGGTCCCGGTCGGCCGCGTACTCCTCGGAGACGAGCACGAGCGCGCTCGCGCCGTCGGTGATCGGACAGGCGTCGTACAGGTGGAGCGGCTCCGCGACCGGCGGGGCGTCCATCGCCTCGTCGACGGACACCTCCTTCCGGTACTGGGCGTACTCGTTCGGCACCGCGTTGGCGTGGTTCTTCGACGCGACGTGCGCGAGGTCCTCGCGGGTCCCGCCGTAGGCGTCGAAGTACGCGTTCGCCATGAGCGCGTACGCGCCGGGGAACGTCACGCCCGACCGGACCTCGAATAGGTCGTCGGCGGCGATGGCGAGCCCCTCCGTCACCTCGTCGGTCGGGAGGTTCGTCATCCGTTCCATTCCGCCCGCGAGGACCACGTCGACGTCGCCGGCCGCCACCGTCCGGACCGCCTCGCGGACCGCGACCCCGGCCGACGCGCAGGCCGACTCGTAGCGCGTCGCCGGGCAGCGGACCCCGGCGGCCTCGGCCATCAGCGGCGCTTGGTGGCCCTGGTGCTCGGCGAGCGAGCCCATGAAGTTCCCGTAGTTCAGCTCCTCGACGTCGGACCGAGCCACTGCGGCGTCCTCGAACGCCCGGAGCGCGGCCTCCGCGAACAGATCGCGGCCGGTCCGTTCAGGGTGGCTGCCGAAGGGTGTGAGCCCGACACCGGCGACGCGTACCTCAGACATACACGAACGATGATCGGGGATGCGGTTTAGCTCTGCCGGAAGCGGGAGTCCCGGTCGGCGGACGGCGGAGCAGCGCGTGGGCGAGGAAGAGAAAAATTGCCGGACTGCGTCGAGGGTCTGCCCGCGCTCAGCCGATGTACCGGAGGTCGTCGTCCGGCACCGCCGGCCCCTCCTGCATCTCGCGGATCTTGCCGACGACCTCCTCCATCTCCTCGGCGCGGTCCTCGAGGCTCTCGTAGTCGACGCGCAGATCGAGGACGGCTTCGAGGACCTCCAGCACGGCCCGCGCGCTCTTCGGGTCGACGAGGTAGCCGCTCGTCTCGCCCATCAGGCACGTGGCGTCGAAGCCGCGGCGACCGCCGAGCCCCAGCACGAGGCCGGAGACGCCGACGATGCCGCCGGCCGGTTCGTCCGCGCGGAACTCGACGCCCGCGTCCTCCAGGTCGGCGGTGAGGTCGCCGTCGGAGACCGCGCCGAGGACGGTGTACTCCTCGACGAGTTCGCCGGTCGGGACGCCCCCGAGGGCGAACGCGCGCTCGGCGCCGAACTCCGCGGCGACGTCGAGGAACGTCGAGGTGAGCCGGTAGTGGCCCGCGTTCGACCCGGCTTGGTGGTCGCCGGTCAGCACGAGCAGGTCGGCGCCGTCCGTCTCGACGGCGTGGAACTCCGCGCAGGTCAGCTCCGCGACCCCCTCGTCGTCGACGCTCACCTGCGGGGGGAACTCCGTGGCGTACACCCGGCGGACCAACTCCCCGTCGAACTCCTCTAAGATGTGTTCGGCCGCCAGCTTCCCCACGTGGCCGACGCCCGGCAGCCCCTCGATCAACACCGGGTCGTCCAGCTCCGGCGTCGCGACCTCGTCGATCTCGATGTCCTCCATGTCCCGTCCGTCCGGGCGGCGGTCACAAGAGCGTGGCTATTCGCGCGTCGGTACCGTCCTCGCGACCGACCGAGGGGTCACTCCGTCCGTCGTCGCGCCCGCCGCCGGTACTCGCCGTACGGGTCCTCCGGCCCGAACGGGGCCGGCGCGCTGTTCTCGGTGGGACCGTCGCACTCCGGGCAGCGGTCGCCGAGCGCGTACACCGGTCGGTCGTGGACGCGCTCCCAGTTCGCGCAGACGCGGATATCTGATTTCACGGATAGAAGGGTCGTGTTACGGGAAAACGGTCGTGTCCTCGGCCGATCGGCGCTACTCGTCGTCTTCGCGGCGCTCGCGGTGGAACTCGCCGGCGCCGCCGGCGGCCTCGATCGACTCGCGGGCGCGCTCGGCGGCGGCCTCGAGCTGCGACTCCGCCGTCTTGTAGTTCGGCGCGCGGACCTTGATCCGGTACTCTGGTGAGCCGACGTAGCCGACGTCGAGGTCGACACCGTCCGGGATCTCGCCGTTCCCCTCAGCCGCCGCGAGGGCGTCGCGCACGTCGTCGACGCCGTCGGGGGCCGCGGACTCGAGGTCGACGTACCCGGTCACGTCGACGTACGGGACGGAGACGTTGTTGCGGGCGGCCGTGACGATCGCGTCGACGGTGTCGCCGTCGACGTCGACGTCGTCGAGCGCCTCGTCGCCGCTGATCGCGGCCGCCTCGAAGGCGTCGTAGAGGCTCTCGTACTCCGCGAGGAGGGCGTTCGCGACCGTCGTGTAGCGGTCGTCGTCGACGTCCTCGCCGAGCGCGATCAGCATCCAGTTGTCGGCCTTCTGGGCGTTCTTCCAGTCTTGGATCGTCTCCTTGCGCTGGTGTTCGTTGACGTCTTTGATCGAGAGGTCGATCTGGTTCGACGACTCGTCGATCTCCAACACCTTCGCCACGACCGTCTGTCCCTCGCGGACGTGGTCGCGGACGTTCTTGATCCAGCCGGAGGCGACCTCGCTGATGTGGCAGAGGCCGCGCTTGTCCTCGTACTCGTCGAGGTCGACGAACACGCCGAAGTCGGCTATCTCGTCGACTTCGCCAACCACTAGTTCGCCGGGGTCGGGCCAGCCGCTGTACTTCATGACGGAGATGCGAGGCGGTTACCGCGCCTCAACGGTTTCGACGATCTCGCCGTGAAGCTCGGCCTCACCGCCGGTCGGGGTCGCGAGGGTCGTGCCGCAGACCGCACACGACACCGTGGAGGAGGCCTTGCCGAAGACGACCTGTTCGTTCTCGCAGTCGCCGCAGGCGACGCGGTGGAAGTCTCCCGCCATGCTTACTCCTGGAACGTGAGACGGCCGGCGCGCCATCCCTCGCGCATGTGAGCCTTCCCGCAGTCGCCGCAGCGGTACTTCAGGTGGGTCTTCTTCGTCGGCTTGTCGCCACCGGGCACCTTCGAGTACCCGCCGGCGTTGCCGATGGTCGCGAGCGCGCGGCGTCGCTGCCGAGCGTCGCGTTTCATTCCGGTCGCGCGACCCGATCGAACCTTCTCCACCTCGTGCTCGTGGTGGGAGTCACAGTGGGGGCAGTACGTGTTGAAGCGGCGTGGCATTTCCATGGATATCGACCTTGAAACGCGGTTCGTCGCCGACGCTTAAAACGGGTTTGGTCTGGGGCGCCGGCGAGACGCCGCCCCTGACCGAGCGTTCGATGCGCCGCTCAGTCCGCCCACTCTGCCACCGCGCGCACCGGCGACCCGTCGGCGCCGCGAAGGCGGAGCGGGAAGGCGTACAGCCGAAACCGCGACGGGAGGCCGTCGAGCGCGCGGAGGTTCTCGACGATCGGGAGCGAGTCGCCCAAGAGCGCGTCGTGAGCGGGGGTCCCGTCCGGCTCGTTCCGTTCGGACGACCGCGCGTCGGCCGCGCCGCTCGCCGCCGGCGTCGGATCCGGTCCGAAGGTGTCGAGGCCGACCCCGACGCCCGCGGCCCGACAGCGCTCGACGGCCGCCGCAGTGAGGTACGGGTGGTCGCGGTACCGGTCGCTCCCCCAGTGAGACGCCCAGCCGGTGCGGAGGACGAGGAGGTCGACGCCGGGGTCGAGGTCGCTCGGCTCGGGCAGCACCTCGGGCGGAATCGCCGCTCGCGGTTGCAGCGGTCGAAGGTCGACGAGGCGCGCGTCGAAGGCGAACCGACCGACCGGCTGGTCGTCGATCGCCTCCCCCTCGGGGAGCGTGTGACGAGGCGCGTCGACGTGGGTTCCCGCGTGGGTGCCGGTCCGGAGTTCGCTCGTCGCGTACCCGTCGGCCTCGTGGGTCGCGTCGGGCGCGAGCGTCACGTCGGGGTCGCCCGGGTACGTCGGCATCCCCGTCTCGGTCGGTCGCGAGAGGTCGCGGAACACGGTCGGCGGTCGGACCGCGGCGCGGTTAAGTCGGTCGCCGTCAGTGCCCCCGACACGACGGGGTCGGCCCGCCGTCGTCCGCGGGGTTCCGCGGCCCGAACGTATTTCCTGCGCCCGCCGCTGGGTGGTTCCATGTCGGAACTGCCGCTCGACGCCTACTACGACCTGACCCAGATCGGCGAGGTCGCCGTCTCACCGGCGGGCGACCGCGTCGCCTTCACCGCGACCGAGTACGACCAGGCCGCCGACGAGGCGGTCTCCTCGCTGTTCGTCGTCCCGACCGACGGCTCCCGCGAGCCCCACCGCCTGACGAGCGCGTCGGGCGCCGCCTCGCCGACGTGGGGACCCGACGGCGACCGCCTCGCGTTCGTGGCCGCCCGCGATCGCGACGCCGAGAAGCGGGTCGGCTGGCGGGACCGCGACGATGAGGACGCGGGCGACGCGGAGGGCGACGCGAGCGAGGACGACGCGGACGACGAATCGGCCGACGGTGAGGGCGAGGACCACCTCGGCGGCGACGACGGGCCCAAGCCGCAGGTGTGGATCTTCGACCTCGCCCTCGGCGGCGACGCGCGACAGGTGACCGAGCGCGACGAGGGCGTCGCCGGGTTCGACTGGTCGCCCGACGGCGACCGAGTGGTGATCGAGTCGCGCGACCCGACCGACGAGGAGTCCGAGTACCTCGACCAGGTCCGCGAGGAGGGCGGCCCGATCGAGACGACCCGCCTTCAGCACAAGGTGAACGGCGCCGGGTGGACCGACGACGTGACGCGGTACCTCTTCGTCGTCGACCTCGACGACCCCGAGACCGACCCCCGGCGGCTCGACGACGCGCACGGCGGCGGCGCGTTCGAGGACGTCGCCGGCATGGACCCGACGTGGGGGCCGGGCGACCGGATCGCGTTCACCTCCTGTCGGCTCGACCGCCCCGACGACACCACCGTCCGCGATCTCTACGCGGTGTCGGCCGACGGGGGCGACGCGGAGCGGCTCACGGGCGGCGACCTCGCCCACGGCGCGCCCGCGTGGCACCCGGACGGCGACCGGATCGCGACGACCGCGAGCGACCCGGACGACCCGCCCGCGCCGGCGGTGGTGTACCTCGTCGACGCCGCCGAGCGGGAAGGCGACGACCCGGATGCCGACGACCGCGACGCCCCGACCTCGGTCACTGCCGCTCTCGACCGGACGATCGCCCGCGGCGGCGGGGTCGAGTGGGTCGACGGGTCGATCTACACCCGGATCGCCGACGAGAGCCACACCCGGTTGGTCCGTGTCGAGACCGACGGCAGCGCGGAGCGCGTCTTCGAGGCGCAGGGCCGCGACCGGGCCATGGTCGGGTTCGACGTCGCCGACTACGGGGCGACCGCGGTGACGGTCCTTTCTGAGCCGGAGTCCGGGACCGACCTGTACGCGGTCGACGTCACCGACCTCGACGCGGCCGCCGAACCCGACTCCCTTCGCCGCCTCACGAGCGTCAACGAGTCGCTGACCGACGAGTTCCCGATGCCGGAGGCCCGCCGCGTCGAGTGGGAGTCTGACGGCTGGACGCTCGACGGCGTGCTCTACCACGGCCCCGACGTGGATCCGGACGACGGCGACCACCCGCTGGTGGTGGCGATCCACGGCGGCCCGATGTCGTACGACGAGCCGGTGTTCAGCTTCGGCCACGCCGCCCTGACGAGCCGAGGGTACCTCGTGTTCCGGCCGAACTACCGCGGCGGTACCTCCCGCGGCCGGGAGTTCACCGCGGAACTGAGCGGAAAGTGGGGCACCGCAGAGGTCGACGACATCGCGGCGGGCGTCGAGTCGCTCGCGGACCGCGGGTGGGTCGACCCGGACCGCGTGTTCGGCCACGGCTTCTCGTACGGCGGCATCGCGCAGGGGTTCCTCGTCACGCAGGAGCCGGACCTGTTCACCGCCGCGGCGCCGGAGCACGGCATCTACGACCTCCGTTCGGCGTTCGGCACGGACGACACCCACGTCTGGCTGGAGGCGGAGTTCGGGCTCCCGTGGGAGGACCCCGAGGCGTACGCGTCGTCGACGGCAATGTTGGACGCCGGGAACATCGAGACCCCGCTGCTCGTGATGGCCGGCGGCGAGGACTGGCGGTGTCCGCCCTCCCAGTCGGAGCAGCTGTACGTCGCCGCCCGCAAGCAGGGGGTCGACGCGGAGCTGGTCGTCTACCCCGACGAGCATCACAACATCGGTGACCCGGACCGCGCGATCCACCGGCTAGAGAAGATTCTCGGCTGGTACGAGACGCACGACTCGGCGATCGAGGCGGCGGACTGAATCGCGGCGGCTCCCTCCGGCGGAACCGCTCTTAGTGTTCGACGAACTCGACGAGGACGCCGCCGGTGGACCGCGGGTGGCAGAACGCGACCTCGTGGCCCCACGCCCCCGGGCGCGGTTCCTCGTCGACGAGGTCGATACCGAGGTCGCGCGCGTGGCCGAGCGCCGCCGGCAGGTCGTCGACCGCGAGCCCGACGTGGTGAACTCCCGGCCCCTCGCGGTCGAGATACTCCGCGATCGTCCCGCCAGCGTCCGGTTCGAGCAGCTCGAAGTACCCACCGCCGTCAAGTTCGAGAAAGACGATCCGCATGTCGTCGAACGTCTCCTCGTGGGCGACCGGGGCGTCGAGCAGGCCGCCGAACAGGTCGGCTAAGTCGGTCGCGTCGCGGGTCGCGACGCCGACGTGGTCGAAGCGCATACGGTTCAGTTCCGGCGGCGTCGACTTATAATGACCGCGCGGTTCCCGGTCGCCCTGCCCCTATCCCAAGGTTTGGGTGCGTCCCTGCCGTACCCCGCATCATCACCCAGCCGTGAGCGACTCAGAGACAGGCGGCTCGACGGAGCAGATGACCTCGCGGAACATCCTCGGGTCGCTGCTCAAAAGCGGGCTCCACGAGATGAACCGCGAACGGTCCGGGCTCCTCCTCTCGGGACTGTCCGCCGGGCTCGACATCGGGTTCGGACCGCTGATGATGGCAGTCGTGTTGACGCTTTCTCCGGGGACCTTCGGCGATCTGACGACGGAGCTCCTGTTGGCGTCAGTCTACTCCGTCGGCTTCATGTTCGTGATACTAGGGCGCTCGGAGCTCTTCACCGAACACACGACGCTGGCGGTCATCCCGGTGATCGATCGGCAGGCCTCGGTCCGCCAGCTTGGCCGGCTCTGGGGACTGGTGTACGCGGGGAACATCGTCGGCGGGCTGCTGTTCACGCTGCTCGTGACGCTGCTGATGCCGGAACTCGGCGTCGTCGACCCGACTTCCTTCGAGACGATCGCGTTGAAGCTGGTCGACCACGACCTCCCGTGGCTGTTCGTCGGCGGCGTCTTCGCCGGGTGGCTCATGGGGCTGCTGGCGTGGCTCGTCGCGGCGGCGCAGGACACGACCGCTCGGATCCTCCTCGTGTTGATAGTCACCGGAACGATCGGTCTGCTCCACCTCCCGCACTCGATCGCGGGCAACGTCGAGGTACTGTTCGGGCTGATCGTCTCCTCGGCGATCACTCCGATGGACTACGTCGCGTTCCTCGCGCTGGCGACGGTCGGGAACGCCGTCGGCGGCGCGGTGTTCGTCGCGCTGCTGAAGTACGGTCACGTCGTCCGCGGCGCGGACTGAAAACGCCCGGACAGGGGCGACCGCGGATCGTCTCCGACCTCACCGCCCCGGCTTGTACTCCCCGAACTCGTCGCGGAGCACGTCCGATATCTCCTGGACCGTCGCGTACGCCTTCACGGCGTCGACGACGTGCGGCATCACGTTCTCCGTCCCCTGTGCGGCCTCGCGCAGTCCGGCGAGCGCCTCGTCGACCGCGTCGTCGTCGCGCTCGTCTTTGACCCCCTTCAGGCGGTCCCGCTGGTTCTGCTCCTGATCGGGGTCGACCTCTTCTAAGTCCATCTCGGGCTCCTCGTCGACCTCGAACTCGTTGACGCCGACGATGATCCGTTCGCCCTCCTCGATCTCCTGCTGGCGCTCGAAGGCCACGTCCTGAATCTGGCGCTGGACCCAGCCGCTCTCGACGGCCTCCAGCATGCCGCCGCGTCGGTCGACCTCCTCGAGGATCTCGAACGCCTCCTCCTCGATCCCGTCGGTGAGGTCCTCGACGTAGTACGAGCCGGCGAGCGGGTCGATCGTGTCGGCGGCGCCCGACTCGTGCGCGAGGATCTGCTGGGTGCGGAGCGCGGTGCGGACGGACTTCTCCGTCGGCAGCGCGAGCGCCTCGTCCTTCCCGTTCGTGTGGAGGCTCTGGGTGCCGCCGAGGACCGCGGCCAGCGCCTGATAGGAGACGCGGACGACGTTGTTCTCGATCTGCTGGGCGGTGAGCGTCGAGCCGCCGGTCTGGGTGTGGAACTTCAGCTGCTTCGACTTGGGGTTCTCCGCGCCGAACCGCTCGTCCATGATCTTCGCCCACATCCGGCGGGCGGCGCGGAACTTCGCGGCCTCCTCGAAGATGTTGTTGTGGGCGTTGAAGAAGAAGGAGAGCTGCGGGGCGAACTCGTCGACGTCGAGCCCGGCGTCGAGGGCCGCCTCGACGTACTCGATCCCGTCGCCGAGGGTGAAGGCGATCTCTTGGGCCGCGGTCGACCCCGCCTCGCGGATGTGGTACCCCGAGATGGATATCGTGTTGAACTTCGGGGTCTCCGCCGCGCAGAACTCGAAGATGTCCGTGATCAGCCGCATCGACTCCTTCGGCGGGTAGATGTAGAGGTTCCGCGCGATGTACTCCTTCATGATGTCGTTCTGGATCGTCCCGCGGAGCTGCTCGCGCGGGACGCCCTGCTTGTCCCCCATCGCGACGTACATTGCGAGCAGCACCGCGGCGGGCGCGTTGATCGTCATCGACGTGGACACCTCGTCGAGGGGGATCGAGTCGAAGACGGTCTCGAAGTCGTCGAGGGTGTCGATGGCGACGCCGGAGCGCCCGACCTCCCCCTCGGCCATCGCGGCGTCGGAGTCGTACCCCATCTGCGTCGGGAGGTCGAACGCCATCGACAGCCCCGACGAGCCCTCGTCGATGAGGTAGCGGAACCGCTCGTTCGTCTCCGCCGCGGTGCCCATCCCGGCGTACTGGCGCATCGTCCAGAGCCGCCCGCGGTGCATCGTCGAGTAGACGCCGCGGGTGTACGGCTCCTCTCCGGGGTAACCGAGGTCCTCGCGGTAGTCCAGGTCGACGTCCGCCGGCGTGTACAGCGGATCGACCTCCTGCCCGCCGGTGTCGGTGGTGAACGTCTCCTCGCGCTCGCCGAACCGGTCGACCGTCTCGCCGTAGGTGCCCGCCTCCCACGACTCCTTGCCCTCCCGGATCTCGGCGAGTTCCTCAGGGTCGTACATTACTAAATCGGTCGACCGAACGGGACTTAACAGTTTTCAGGGACGGGCGGGCGCGGGCCGCGCGACCGGCGGCGCCACGGCACCCCGTCCTCGCGGGGGCGATTTAAGTATCCCGCGTTCGACACGGCCGCATGGACGTACTCACGGACCCCGCGCGCCGCTTCCTCGCCGCGACCGCGCCGGACCACACCGCGGTCCAAGCGGAGATGGCCGACCTCGCCGACGAGTGGGGGTTCCCGATCATCGGTCCCGAGGCGGGGGCGGTCCTCCGGCTGCTCGCGCGGCTGACGGACGCCGACCGCGTCTTCGAGTTCGGCTCCGGCTTCGGCTACTCGGCAACGTGGTTCCTCCGCGGCGGCGCCGAGAGCGTGGTCTGTACCGAGTTCGACGCCGACGAGACCGAGCGCGGCGTCGCGTTCGCCGCCGACCACGGCTACGCCGACGGCGTCACCTTCGAGGTCGGCGACGCGATGGAGACGGTCGACCGCTACGACGGGCCCTTCGACGTGGTCCTCATCGACCACCAGAAGGGCCGGTACGCCGACGCCTACCGGACCGTCCTGCCGAAAGTCCGGTCCGGGGGCGTGATCGTCGCCGACAACATCGCCCGGGGGCCCATCGACTTCGAGACCCTCGTCGCACACTTCGAGGCGGGCGAGCCGCTGCCGGACGACGCCGTCGACGGAGCGACGCGCGGCATCGGCGAGTACGTGGGGACCGTCCGCTCCGACGACGCGGTGGAGACGGCGATCCTCCCCGTCGGCTCCGGAATCGCCGTTTCGACGGTCGTTCGATGAGATCGAACGGAACGGTCATCATATCGAGTTACATATATTACTCCGGGTGTGCGGACCGTACGGGACCGACGGGACGGCGGGGCGAACGCGCCGTCACCGGTTCGCGTACTCGTCGGCGCCGGCGCTGCTCCCCGCTGGCTCCGGTATCTCCGTTTCGGCGGTTATTCGGTGAAACCGAACGAAACGGTTATCATGTCGAATAGAAAACATCAGTCCGGATGAGCGGAGCGAACAGAGCCGACGGGACGGCCGGAGCGAAAGCGGCGTCGCCGGTCCGCGTGCTCGTCGTCGACGGGGGACTGGGATTCGCAGAGGCGGCCGCCTCGCGGCTCGAGTCGCGCGACGACCGGATCGAGGTGCGAACGGCGGTCGACGCCGACGCGGCGCTCGACGCACTGTCCGCGGCGACGTTCGACTGCGTGGTGTCCGGCTACGAACTGGCGGAGACCGACGGGGTCGACCTGCTCGAAACGGTCCGTGACAGACACGGCGACGTGCCCTTCGTCCTGTTCACCGGATCGGGGTCCGAAGCGGTCGCCAGTGAGGCGATCTCCGCCGGGGTCGACGAGTACGTCAGGCGGAGCGAGCCCGCCGACCAGTACGCGCGGCTCGCGGGCGCGGTGACCGAACTCGTCTCGGAGACGCGGGACGACCGTCGGCTCGCCACGCACTTGGAGCACACCAGCGACGCCTTCTGCGAACTCGACGCCGAGTGGCGGCTGACGTACCTCAACGGCTGTCTCTTACCCACAAATCGAGTCGTTGTTGCGGTCAATAAATCCGACCGAAGCCTCGATATCTACAGATTTAACACTTCTATGGGACGATTTTGCTGATCTCGCTTACCACATTCAGCAACCCCCACTGTCGATATCACCGTCCGAATCACTCCTCACCTCGATCTTCCGAGAATAGATTGGGTTCGACAGCGTCTGAAACGTCTGTTTGGGACTCAGTGAACTTGTGGGTAAGAGACAGACCTCAACGGGCGGGCGGCCGAGTTCATCGAGCGCGACCCGGATGAGGTGCTCGGCGAGCGGATCTGGGACCTGTTCCCGGAGATCGTCGGCACCGACACCGAGACGGCGCTGCGCGAGGTCGCCGAGACCGGCGAGGGGAAGCGGTTCGAATACCACGTCGACCGGCTCGGCGCGGACCTCGTGGTGAACGCGTACCCGGCCCCCGGCGGGCGGGCGCTGTACTTCCGCGACGTGACCGAGCGGCGAGAGCGGGAGCGAGAGCTCCGCGAGCTCTCCGAGCGCCTTCAGCTGGCCGTGGAAGGCGCCGACATTGGCGTCTGGGACTGGAACGTCCGGACGGACGAGGTCCGGTTCGACGAGCGGTGGGCGGCGATACTGGGGCACGAGCGCGACGAGTTGGCGTTCGAGCTCGGCACTTGGGAAGAGCGGGTTCACCCCGACGACATCGACGCCGCGTGGAGCGCCATCGAGGCTCACTTCGCCGGCGAGTCGGACCTCTACCAGTCGGACTACCGGATGCGGACGGAGTCCGGCGACTGGAAGTGGATCCGCGACCGCGGTCGTGTCGTCGAGTGGACCGACGACGGCGAGCCCCGGCGGGCCGTCGGGATCCACATCGACGTCACCGACGAGAAGGAGCGCGAACGCGACCTCGAACGGTACCGGCGGATCGTCGACGAGCTGCCCGAGTCCGTCTGTACATACGACGCGAACGGCCGGTTCGCCCTCGTCAACGACCACCTCGCCGAGGTGTACGACGCCGCTCCGGAGGGGCTCGCCGGCGAGTCGAGTCGCCTCGTCGAGCGTGTTCGAGCGGCGAGCGACGGGGACCCGTGGCGGGCGCTCGTCGAGGGTGACCGCGACTCGCTGACCGGGACGACGGAAGTCGACTTGCCGACGAAGTCGGACGCCATCGTCGACTACGACTTCAGCCGGCTGGTCATCGACGGCGAGCTCGACGGCGTCCTCGGCATCTCTCGGGACGTGACCGAGCAGCGACGGCGTCAGCGCCGGCTCGAACGCACCTCGGCGCGCCTCGAAGCGCTGTTCGAGGGGTCTCCCGACATGATCGACATCCACGACGAGGGGGGAGAGATCGTCGACGCCAACCGGGAGATGACCCGAGAGCTGGGGTACGACCGCGACGAGGTCGTCGGGATGGACGTATGGGAGGTCGACGCGGAGCTGGAGCCCGACGAGGGGATACGGCTCTGGCAGGGGTTGGAGATGGACGAGACGGTGCGGCTGGAGACGACGTTCACCCGCGCGGACGGGTCGACGTTCCCCGTCGAGGTCCACGTGCGACGCATCGACGTTCAGGGGGAAGACCGGTTCCTCGCGAGCAGCCGGGACATCTCCGAGCGGAAGGCGTACGAGCGCCGGATCGAACGGGAGAACGAGCGGCTCGACGAGTTTGCGAGCATCGTCTCACACGACCTCCGGAACCCCCTCAACGTCCTCTCGGGGTACCTGCGTCTCGCCCGCGAGACCGGGGACGACTCGTACTTCGACCGGTGCGAGCGCGCGCTCGACGAGATGGAGCGACTCATCGAGGACGTCCTGACGCTCGCCAAACAGGGCGAGGCGGTCGGCTCGTTCGAGCCCGTCCACCTGGGCGAGCTGGCCGCCCGGTACAGCGACGACGCGTTCGGGTCGGCCGAGGGCGAGGACCCCTTCGGCGGCGACGAGACGGAGGGAGAGCCTCGCGTCACGGTCGCGGTCGAGGCCGACGGCGAGATCTGCGCCGACTCCGGGCGGGTCGGCCAGCTGCTCGGGAACCTGTTCCGCAACGCCGACGAACACGGCGGGGACCGCGTCGTCGTCGGCGACCTCCCGGACGGGTTCTACGTCGCGGACGACGGCCCCGGGATCGACGCGGACCGCCGCGACGAGGTGTTCGAGAGCGGCTACACGACTTCGGAGACCGGCACCGGGTTCGGGCTCTCCATCGTCCAGCGCATCGCCGAGGCGCACGGCTGGGAGGTCGCGGTGACGGAGGGGGAACGCGGCGGCGCTCGGTTCGAGTTCACCGGCGTCGACCGGCCGGAGTCGCCCGCGGAGACCGCCGAGTCGTCGGGCTGAGCGTACGGCGCGGGAAAGAGAAGACCGCGTCGACCCGGCTAGAACGCGCCGGTGTAGACGCTGACGTCGGCGTTCAGCTCCTCGCGGAGAGCGCTGTGAACGTGGCAGATACCCTCGGCGCGCTCGGCGATGTCCGCGGCGGTCTCGTCGTCGAGGTCGGCCTCGACGTGGACGTCGAAGGCGATCGACTCGAGGTCGTCGTGGTCGTCCAGCTCGGCGCTGGCGTCGATCTGGATCTGCCCGAGCTCCTCCTCGCCGCGCTGGTTGCCGCCGACGCGGAACGCCGGGAGGTAACAGGAGGCGTACGTGGCGACGAGCGTCGCGTTCGGGTTCGGTCCCGTCTCGTCGGTCGCGTCGATCTGGAGGTCGAACTCGCCGACCTGACTCGTGCTGGCGTATCCGGACTCGGAAACTGTGGATGTCTCGATGTCTGCCATAGTCGTCTCGCAGTTCGGACTCGCGGGGATAAAAGTTACCGCCATCGGCACGCCGACACCGCCGCGACCCGTCGCCGAGGGCGGCGGACCGGCCTCAGTCGTCTTCTGACGCGTCGGACCCCAGTCCCGTCGCCCCCCGGAGGTCGGCCTCGATCGCCTCCAGCGTCCGGCCGTTCGTCTCGGGCACGACGCGGTAGGTGAAAAGCAGCGCGACGAGGCTACACGCGCCGAACAGCCAGAACGTCATCGGCGTGCCGATCCCGTCGAGCAGCACGGGGAACGAGAGCGCCACCACGAGGTTCGCGAGCCAGTTGGCGACGGTCACCAACCCCATCGCGCTCCCCCGGACGGCGAGCGGATAGATCTCGGAGATCAGCAGCCAGAACACCGGACCGAGCCCGATGGCGAAGAACGCGACGAACGAGACCAGCGTCAGCGTCGCCAGCCACCCCATTCCGCCGGTCGGGTCCGCGAACTGGAAGACAAGGCCGGCGACGGTGAGCGACCCGATCATCCCACCGGTCCCGACGAGCAGGAGGGGCCGCCGCCCGACGCGGTCGACGAGGAGGATCGCGACGACGGTCATGACGACGTTGACCGTCCCGATGGCGACCGAGGCGAGGATCGACTGCGAGCTGCCGAGCGCGGTCGACTCCAGTATCGTCGGCGCGTAGTACATCACGGCGTTGATCCCGGTGACCTGTTGGAAGACTGCGAGCCCGAGGCCGACGATCAGCGCCGGGCGCATCCACGGGCTGAGCAGGTCGCGGACCCCGTTCCCGGACTGGGCCTCGACGGTCGCTTCGATCTCCGACAGCTCCGACTCGATATCCCCGTCGCGCGTGCGACGGAGGACGGCGCGAGCCTCGTCGGTCCGGCCCCGCTCGTAGAGCCACCGCGGGCTCTCCGGCATCCGGGACATCCCCGCGGCGAGCACGAGGGCGGGGACCATCCCCGCGCCGAGCATGATCCGCCACGATCCGGAGCCGGAGAAGGCGTAGTTGACGAAGTACGACGAGAGGATCCCCACGGTGACCATCAGCTGGTTCAGCGAGGTGAGCCCCCCGCGGACGGCGGGGGGCGCAATCTCGGAGATGTACAGCGGGCCGACGATCGACGCGAACCCGATGGCGATCCCGTCGATCATCCGCCCCGCGACGAGCACCTCGACGGTGGGCGCGACCGCCATGAGGAACGAGCCGAGGAAGAACACCCCGGCCGACAGCAGGATAAAGCGCTTGCGGCCGATTCGGTCGGACAGCTGCCCGCCGACGGCCGCGCCGGCCGCCGCGCCGACCATCGCGCCGCTGACCACGATCCCCTCCACCAAGGGACTCAGCTCAAAGGCGGTGTCGATGAAGAGGATGGCTCCGGAGATGATCCCCGTGTCGAACCCGAACAGGAGTCCGTTGAGCGCCGCGAGCGCGGAGACGATGTACACGAACCGTCCCCCGTCTCCGCGTATCGCGGCCCGCATATCGGCGGTTGACATGGTGTACCGATCCGGCGCTAATCATCTTTTATTTAGAAGACTTCTGATTTATTATTAATTTACGTATATTCAATATATTTCTGTCAGCGGAGCGCGACGAAATCTACCACTGGGACGGCTTATATTTATTCGGATCCGAATAGTATCTTATCACCGGTCCGCCCGGCAGTCGGGACTCGACGCGTGACAGTGGTACGCCGAACGCGGGCTCGAAACGGTGCCTCGCGCGGCCCTCGCGCTCCGCGGACGCGTCGTCGTTTCGCGAAAAGAGCCCGGTCGGAGCCCCGTCGCCGTGGGCACGAGACGCCCCTCGCGCTACTCCAGCGTGTACGTCTCGTCGCCGTCCAGGACGACGGGCTCGGCGGCGGCCCCCGCCGCCTTCACCTCGCTGACGAACTCCTGCGTCTCGATCTCGATCGGGCCGAACGAGTCGTAGTGCATCGGGAAGACGACGTCGGCGCCGACCCAGTCGGCGGCGATTCCCGCGCCGGCGGGCCCCATGGTGAAGTGGTCGCCGGCGGGCAAGGCGGCGGCGTCCGGCTCGAGGTACGGCGCGATCACGTCGACCATCTCGGACATCAGGCCCGTGTCGCCGGCGTGATAGAAGGTGGTACAGTCCGGGTCGGACTCCTGGGTCGGCTTCTTGTCGCCCACGACGAAGCCGGTCGGCATGCCGCCGGCGTAGTCCGGGTCGTTCTCGATGCCGTTCGAGTGGTCCGCCCGGACCATCGTCACCCACGCGTCGCCGCACTCGACGGTGCCGCCGATGTTCATCCCCCCGGCCGGCACGGTGTTCGCGAGGCCGAAGTTCTCTTGGACGTAGGCGGTCAGCTCCGGGGTGGCGACCACGGTGGCGTCCTCGAACTCGGCCGCGTCGGCGATGTGGTCCGCGTGGCCGTGGGTCAAGAGCAGGTAATCGGGGTCGAGGTCCGCGGGATCGACGTCGGTCTTCGGGTTGTCGAAGAACGGGTCGATGAGCAGCTCCGTGTCGTCGACGACGACGTGCCACGTGGAGTGGCCGTGCCAGGTGAGTTCCATGGTCCGTTCGATGCGTCTCGGCGAACGGTAATAAAACTCGACGCTGCGGATCCCAATCGGCGCGCGATAGAGAGCGGGGCCACGGCGAACCGGTCCGCACCGCGACCGGCGGTGTCTGTTCGTCTCGTCTTCGCAGTTTTTCCGCAGACTGATCAGTTCGAGCGGCGGCCTGCGCAATATCTTCCCGCGAATACAGCCTTAACAATCGGATCGTCCTACGACGCCCGTGACAGTGGAGCCTCGACATGGCGGGTGAGCCGACCGACGAACGCGTCGAGGACGGCTCGAATGACGGCCGATATCGTCACCTCATCGAACACGTTCAGGACGCAGTCGTTGAGTTCACGCTCGCCGACGGAGAGCCAACGGTCAGCGACGTCAATCGGGCGTTCGTCGACGTCTTCGGCTACGAGGCCGACGACATTCGCGGCGAGTCGCTCAACGAGTGGGTCGTCCCCGACTGGAAGCTCGCGGAGGCGAGGGAGTTGGACACGAACACCGCCTCCGGCGCGATCAACTACCAGCAGGTGACCCGTGAGACCGCGACCGGCCTCCGCGAGTTCCTCTACCGGGGGATCCCGTACGCGACCGGCGACGCGGACGACGACACCCCCGACGGCGGCTTCGCGGTCTACACCGACCTCACGGAGGTGTCCAGAAACGAGCGGCGGCTGGAGGTGTTGAACCGGATCCTCCGGCACAACCTCCGTAACAACGCAAACGTCGTCGCCGGCCACACGACGCGGTTGCTGGCCCAACTGGAGGATCGACGCGGCGAGACGGTCGACGTGGCGGCCACGATCGAGCGCGCCGCCCACGAGCTCGAACAGCTGGCCGACGAGGCCAACCACATCCGTCAGGTCCTCGAACATCCGACCGACGAGGTGGCCGACATCGACCCCGAACCGACGGTGCGCGCCGTCGTCGACGACCACCGAGAGCGGACGCCGAGCGCCGACATCGAGATCGAGACCGGCGAGACGGGTCGGGTGATGGCCGACAGCCGGCTCCGGTACGCGGTCGACAGCCTCGTCGACAACGCGATCGAGCACAATCCGAGCCCGGAGCCCCGGGTCCGTCTCCGGATAACGAGCGCGGAGGGCCTCTCGGGCGCGGCGTCCGGGGAGTGGGTCGTGATCCACGTCGAGGACGACGGCCCCCAGATCCCGGCCGACGAGCGGGACGTGATCCGCGACGGATCGGCGATAACGCCGACGCACCACGGAAGCGGGCTCGGGCTCTGGCTCGCTGAGCTGACCGTCGAGACGTTCGGCGGAGAGCTCTCGTTCGGCGCGAGCGACCTCGGCGGGAACGACGTGTCGATCCGGCTCCGCCGGCGGTGAGGAGAGGAGTTAACACGCCTCCGCGCGAACCGACTGTCGATGCCCTCCAAGCGGACCGACGCCCCGCCGCCGACCGACCGGTGTCACGAGTGTGCTCAGGCGGTTCCGGCCGGGGCGAGCTTCTGCCCCGACTGCGGCGCCGACCTCGATGGCCCCGCCGCGTACTGCGCCGAGTGCGGCGAGGCGTTCGACGAGGACGACCGGTTCTGCTCGAACTGCGGCGCGTCGCGGTCGGGCGACGGGTCCGCCCCGGCCGCGTCAGAGAGCCGGACCGACGCGGCCGAGCGCCCGAGCGATGCGGAACGCGCCTCCCGCTCGGAGCCGTCCCCGGGCGAGAGCGAGCGCGCCTTCAGGCGCCGCGTTCAGGACCACCTCGACGCCGGGTGGGACGTGGAGCGGGACGACGGCGACCGCGTCGTCCTCGTCGACAGGGGAATCGGCTCCGTCGGCGTCCACATCCTCCTGTTCATCTTCACCAGCGGCATCGGCAACCTGCTGTACGGCTGGTGGCACTACTCCAAGCTGGCCGAACGGCGCCGACTCGTCCGCGGCGACGAGACGACCGCGCGCGCCCCGTCGAGCGTCGACGGTGGCGGCGGTCGGGTCGAGACCGCCTCCGCGTACGTCCTGACCGCGCTGCTGCTGCTGATCGGCGGCTGGATCGCGTTCCTCTCGGTCGAGTCTGGCTCCCCGCCGGCCGCGCTGATCGGCCTCGCGTTCGCGGGGCTCGGCCTCGGCGTCGCTCCGCCAGTCCGCCGACGGCTCGACCGCCGCCACGGGATCACGCGGTTCGGTCGGCAGCGGACGGTCGACCACCGGATCGTCCGACCGCCCGAGTCCGTCGACGATCCCTGCGTGGTCTGCGGCCAAGAGTTCGACCGCGGACTCGTCAGGCGGCGCCGCGACGAGACGCTCGTCGCCGGCGTCCCCGTCCGCACCCACTCAGTCCGCCACAACCACTACTGCGTCGACTGCGCGCGCTCGGAGGTGTTCGGCGACCGCGTCGACTCGCCGTCGCTCGGCGGCCTCGCGGACGAGAGGGCCGCGGTCGACGACGAGGCCGCGGACGGCGGCGCGGGCCGTCCCGCGGACGACGCCGTGGGCGACGGTTCGAGCGCGGAGTCAGCGACTGACTCGGTCCGCGAGTCGGCTGACTCCGCCGAGTGAGTCGGGGCCTCTCCGCCGCGGTCGTCGCTTCCTTCGATGGGTCGTCGCTTGCCCCTCCGCGAACGCTTTTCGGGCGGCCGCCCGTTCGGCCTCGTATGTACCACGTACGGTTCCGCGATCCGGCCGGATCGATCCGCGACGGCGAGTACGACCCGGCGACCGACACGGTCGCCTTCGGCGGCGAGGCGTACGCGCTCTCGGACCCCGCGATCGACGTGCTCGCGCCGAGCGAGCCCTCGAAGATCGTCTGTATCGGCCGCAACTACGCCGACCACGCGGAAGAGCTCGGGAACGACGTGCCCGACCGCCCGCTGCTCTTCCTCAAGCCGCCGAACGCGGTGGCGAGCCACGGCGACACCGTGACCGTCCCGGCCGGCAAAGACCGGATCGACTGGGAGGCGGAGTTCGCGGTCGTGATCGGCGAGCAGTGTAAGGCGGTCGACGCCGCCGACGCCATGGAGGTCGTCGCGGGGTTCACCTGTATGAACGACGTGTCGAACCGCGACGACCAGAACCGCGAGCAGAACTGGGTGCGCGGGAAGGCGTTCGACGGCGCCGCGCCGCTCGGCCCGGTCCTCGCGACGCCCGACGAGGTTCCCGCCGACGCGAGCGTCGAGCTCCGCGTCAACGGCGAGACGAAGCAGTCGAGCGACCGCGAGCACATGATCTTCGACGTGCCGACGCTGATCGAGGAGATCACGACGTACCTCACGCTCGAGCCCGGCGACGTCATCGCCACTGGCACGCCGGAGGGGGTCGGCGCCCTCTCTGACGGGGACACGGTGGAGATCGAGATCGAGGGCGTCGGCACGCTCGAACACGACGTTCGCGTCCCCTGAACGCCCGGACCGACCGACCTGTCCGGCCGTTCCTGTAGCTCGGTACCACACCTCGTTTCCGGTGAACGCTTATATGCCAGCCCCCGGAGTCGGAGGTATGGAGACCAGTTCGTTCGTCGCCGAACCTTGACGGCACCGTCGCGGCGCGATCCGACGCCGGCCGGCCCCGTCGGACGCGGGACAACCGGTCCGAATCAGATCGACCGATCGGACGCGCCGCCGAGACCGCACGCGGAGCGGAGACGCTCCCCTCTCCGGGCCGACGCGAGCGCCCGACCGAATGTCACGAGACGACGACGCGACGAACGAACGCGACGAATCGAGCGGACCGAGCACAACCGAGACCGACGCCGCACACAGCGATGCGACCCGAGCGATAGTCGCGGCGCGGTCCGAGGACGACCCGCCAGACACAACGGAGATCCGCGAGCTGGCCGCTGCGGCCGGCTACGCGGTGGTCGGCGAGGTCACCCAGCGACGGCGCGAGGACCCGACCTACGACCTCGGGCGCGGGAAGGCGGAGGAGCTGATGCGGCTCGCGGCCGACGCCGACGCCGAGGCCGTCATCTACGACGGCAGCCTGTCGCCGGGACAGACGTTCTCACTCGGCGACCTGCTGCCGACCGGGACCGCGGTCGTCGACCGCCCGCGATTGGCCTTGGAGCTGTTCGCCGACGCCGCCGACTCGCGGGCCGCCGACCGACAGCTGGAGCTGGCGCGGCTCCGCTACGAGCTGCCGAGACTCCGGGAGGCGGTCGCCCGCGACGCGAGCGAGGACGTGCGCCTCCGGCCGGAGGGCGACAGCCGCGTCCTCGACGTCGAGAAGCGGATCGAGTCGGCCGAGCGCGCGCTCGACGAGATCGCCGACGACCGCGCGGCGCGCAGGGCGGAGCGCCGCGACGCCGGGTTCGACCTGATCGCCCTCGCGGGCTACACCAACGCCGGGAAGTCGACGCTGGCGCGGCGGCTCGCGGACGAGGTCGACGACCCCGATTTCGGTGCCGAGGCCTCGGATCGGCCCGCAGCGCGCGCCGACACGGCCGCGGGGGACCCGGCGGACGACGCCGGTGCGCTCGCGGTCGCCGACCGCCCGTTCGAGACGCTCTCGACGACCACGCGTCGCGCGACCGTCGCCGGACGGCGCACCCTGCTCACGGACACCGTCGGGTTCCTCGACGGGCTGCCGCACGAGGCGGTGCGCTCGTTCCGCGCCACCATCGACGCGGTCCGGGCCGCCGACTGCGCGCTGCTCGTCGTGGACGCGAGCGACGACCCCGCGGCCCTCCGTCGGAAGCTCAGCGCGTCGCTGTCGGCGATCGAAGCGACCGACGGCCCGGTCGTCCCCGTCCTGTCGAAGGTCGACGAGGTCGATGCCGACGGGCTCGCGTCCGCCGTCGAGGCGTACGAAACCGTCGTCGCCGAACTCGGCCCGCGGGACGCGCCCGTCGCCGACGCGCTCCGGTCGCCGGTTCCGGTGAGCGTCCGGGACGAGTCGGGGCTCGGCGACCTCGCGGACGCGGTGGCGGACGCGCTGCCGACGGCGACGGCGACCGTCGAGGTCCAGAACGGCGGGGACGCGCAGGCCGCGCTCTCGTGGGCGTACGACCGAGCGGTGGTCGCGGGCGTCGAGTACGGCGGCGAGACGATGGCCGTCGACCTGGCGGGACGGCCCGACGTCGTCGCCGAGGCGGAGCGGCGGCTGCGCGGCGCGGGTTCGCCCCCGTGAGCGCTCCCGACACCGACCCGGGAGCGCCGTGACCGGCGTCCGTCAAGACCACCCTTAAGCCCGACCGCCCCCGACCTCCGGGCATGCGACCACGGGATCTCTCCGATCACTCGCCGTACGTGCCCGGGCGGGGCGTCGAGGAGGTCGCCCGCGAGCGCGGGATCGACCCCGACGACCTCATCAAGCTCTCCTCGAACGAGAACCCGCACGGCCCGAGCCCGGCGGCCGTTGAGGCCATTCGCGACCACGCCGACCGCGTGAACCAGTACCCGAAGTCCTCGCACACGGACCTCACCGCGAAGATCGCCGAGAAGTGGGGCGTCGACGACGAGCAGGTGTGGGTCTCGCCCGGCGCCGACGGCTCGATCGACTACCTCTCTCGGGCCGCGCTGGAGCCGGGCGACGAGGTGTTGGTGCCGAGCCCCGGCTTCGCGTACTACGCGATGTCCTCGCGGTACCACCACGGCGAGGTGACCGAGTACGAGCTCTCGACCGCCGACGGCTTCGCGCAGGACGCGGAGACGGTGCTGTCCGCCTACGGGGGCGAGCGCATCGTCTACGTCACCTCGCCGCACAACCCCTCTGGCTCGACGATGCCGCTCGACGAGGTCGAGGCGATCGCCGACGCGACCGCGCCGGAGACGCTGGTCGTCGTCGACGAGGCGTACGGGGAGTTCTCGGACGTCGACAGCGCGATCCCGCTCGCCGACGAGCGCGACGACGTGGCGGTCCTGCGCACCTTCTCGAAGGCGTACGGGCTCGCCGGGCTCCGGATCGGGTACAGCGTCGTCCCCGAGGCGTGGGGCGAGGCGTACGCCCGCGTCAACACGCCGTTCGCGGCCAACGAGCTGGCGTGCCGGGCCGCCCTCGCCGCGCTCGACGACGAGGACCACGTCGAGCAGTCGATCGAGTCCGCCCGCTGGGCCCGCGAGTACATCGCGGACGAGCTCGACGCGCCCACCGTCGACTCCGCGGGGAACTTCGTCCTCGCCGCGGTGGGGGACGGCGAGCGCGTCGCGGAGGCGGCTCAAGAGCGCGGTGTGATCATCCGCGACTGTACCTCGTTCGGGCTCCCCGAGCACGTCCGTATCTCGACGGGGACCCGCGAGGAGACCCGCGAGGCGGTCGAACTGCTCAACGAGACGCTGGCCGACCTCGACCTCGGTGTTCGGGCGTGACGGCGGGGGCCGACGACGCCGACGCCACCCCTGACCGCGACCGCGCCGACCGCGTCGCCGTCACGGGCACGCCCGGGACCGGGAAGACGACCGCGACGGCGCTGCTCGAAGGGGAGTACGACGTGATCCACCTCAACGACCGGATCAAGTCCGACGACGACCTCTGGACCGAGCGCGACGACGAGCGCGACACGCTCGTCGCCGACCTCGACGCGGTCCGCGAGGACCTCGGCGGCTGGTCCGGGGTCCTCGACTCGCACCTCGCGCACCGGTTCGCTGTCGACCGCGTCGTCGTGTTGCGCTGTCACCCCGAAACGGTCGAGTCCCGACTCGAGGCGCGCGGCGAGACGGCCGAGACGGCGGCCGAGAACGCCGAGAGCGAGGCGCTCGACGTGATCCTCTCGGAGGCGGTGGCCGAACACGGCGCGGAGAACGTCTACGAGGTGGACGCCACCGACCGCGACCCCGAGGCGGTCGCTGACGCGGTCCGGGCAGCGATCGAGGGGGAGCGCGAGCCGAGCGCCGGCACCGTGGACTTCATCGATTATATATGAGCCGGCCGCGAGCGTCGAGACGGTAGATGACCCTCGACCAGTACCGCTCCGTGGCCGACCGGCTGCTCGGCCCGTGGGTGTCCGCGGCCGACAGGCTCGGCCTCTCGCCCGACCAGGTGAGCGTGATCGCCTTCCTCGTCGCGGTCGGGGCCGCCGCGGCCTTCGCCGCCGGGTCGACGCCGCTGTACGCGGCCGGCGCGCTACTCGTCCTCCTCAACGGCTGGCTCGACCTCGTGGACGGCGCCCTCGCGCGCCACCAGGAGATCGCCTCCGACGGCGGGGACTTCCTCGACCACGTCCTCGACCGCTACGCCGACGTGGCTGTCATCGGCGGGCTCACGGCCGGCGTGGAGGCGTACGCGCTGGGCTTCGCCGCCGTCACGGGCGTCCTGCTCACCTCGTACCTCGGCACGCAGATCCAGGCGGTCGGGATCGGCCGCGAGTACGGCGGCCTCCTCGGCC
Source organism: Halorubrum sp. C191 (assembly GCF_002727095.1). Lineage (NCBI taxonomy): Archaea > Methanobacteriati > Methanobacteriota > Halobacteria > Halobacteriales > Haloferacaceae > Halorubrum > Halorubrum sp. C191. Next base: position 58,172 of record NZ_NHNZ01000094.1, read on the forward strand.
GGGCCGACCGGCTCGCGCTGATGGGCGTCGTGGGCGTCGTCGCCGCGGTCTACTCGGCGCCGATCGTCGCCGGACTGAACGTCGTCGGCCTGCTGCTCGCGCTGTTCGCCGTCGTCGGTCACCTGACCGCGGTCCAGCGGTTCCTCGGCGCGTGGAGCGACCTGTAGCCGCTCGCGGTTCCCTCCCCCGGTCCGGTCCTGCCCAAGAGCGGCGCCTGAGCAGATGTTCGGATCGTCGTCGGCGATGGGTTCTCAGCCGTTCTCGCCCGCCCGTGATCGCAGTTCCGACCCCCGCGCGTGGACGTCGTCGACGGCGTCGCGGACGATCGACTCGTCGACGTCGAACGCCCGGGCGGCGTACGCCACCGACAGCCTGACGGCGAGACACGTCATCCGGACCTCCTCGTCGGCTCGGACGACCGAGGGCGGGGTACCCCGTCTGCCGGTCTGTCTCTCGTCGAACCCGCCGGCGATAGCGTACAGATCGGCGTACAGCCGGGCCGCCTGCGGGAGGTCGGACGGCGCGATGCGCCCGTCGGGGCCGTCGAAGTGGTACGCGTCAGGGCGGACACGCTCCTCGCGGACGATCCGATGGCCGTCGTCGTACGTTTCGATGATCGTCTCGGCAGAGTCGCTCACTGGAACCAGCCTCTCCGAACGCCTCGCGAAACGAGGGAACAATTTAAAAGCGTCCGGTCGATACGGGAGGTATGCCCACTTTCGAGCTGAACCTCTCGGACGACGTGTACGCGGAGTTTCAGCAGCTGGCCGATGAGGAGTTCGTTTCCGAGGAGCAGGCCGCCGAGGACCTCATCGCGTCCGGCATCGAGGCGTACAACGTGAGCGTCGTCGACGACGATCCCCGCGACGAGATGCTCGACGGCGCCGAGAACAACATGTTCGACACCGCCGAAGACCCCGGAAGCATCGAAGACGACCGGCTGTAAGGGTCGTCTCGACGCCTGACCCGGCTTCTTCCTAGAAACGCACCACGCCGACAGCGAGCGGCGTCCGGCGGACTACGGCCGCCGCGTGTGAGTCAGAAGCGGGAACTCCGTGCGAACGGTGAGCCGAAGGTCCCCGGCCAGCGGTCGCGCCTCGGCGGGCGCTTCGCTCTCGTCGATCAGGAGGCCGCCGCTCTCGGAGAGTCCGACGAACAGCACGTCGCCGACCGAGAGCGGCTCCGAAAGCCTGCTGCTGGCGCTCCCCCGTTCGTCTCGCAGACGAATACGTGCGTCTCGGGACACGTCGTCGCCGCCCGTCATCTCCACCCGGAACGCGGTGCCGTCGTCGGTGAACGCGACGTCGAACCGGACGCCCTGCTCTCGCGCCGCGTCCGCCCAGTCGGGCTCGTCCACGCTCGTGTCGCCGACCGCGGTTATCGCGGCCGTAACGTCGAACGCGATCGTTTCGCCGCCCTGGAGCTCCGTCTGATCGTACTCCAGCTGGCTCACGAATCCGGACTCGCTGACCGTTATCGACGCGTCGAACTCCCGCATCTCCCCGAAGCTGAGTCGCTCCGAGTAGCCGACCGACTCGTAGACGACCCCCAAGCCGCCCGCGGTCTCGACCAGTTCCGTCGCCGCTCCCCACTCCACCTCGGAGATGTACCGCCTGAACTCGCTCAGCCCGGTCACCTCGTCCGTCGGCGGTGCGCGCTCGTCCACCCTGTAGGCCTGCTCGAACCCGGACTCCATCCTGACGTACGCCACGTCCTCGTCGGCCGGCGACCAGACACGCTCGGTCTCCCCGTTCTCCGTTACCTCACGCGAGACGGCGTTGTCGTCGAACTTGCTCGTCTGCGTCTGGGAGAACTCGTTGTCGTCGAACACGTCGGTGCGCTCCCCCTCGTGCGTCAACGACCCCGCCTCGACCAGGGTCGATTCGTGCGTGCCGAACAGCGTCGCTCCGTCGACACCGTCCTGACGTGCCCCGTCCGGGTAGTCGAAATCGTCCAGTGTCGGCGCCGCGTCTTCGGTGCTTTCCGTCTGATTCTCCGAGCCGTTGTCGTCCCCGTCGGACGCTTCCTCGGACCCGTTCGGCGGCGCCGACTCGTCGGGGGTCGAACCGCTACAGCCCGCAAGTGGAAGAGAGACGGCCGCCGCGCTGGTGAGAACGTATCGCCTGTTCATATGTGGTCTACGGTACCCTCCAGACACGTACGTAAATACGTGCTGACTTGTTTTGTATATTATATTCTGGCTGGCGTTCGAATCGGGGTTCAGTCGACCGAATCTGTGTGTAGTAACTCTACAACAGGCATGTAGCTGACATACCTGCGGCGAGTCAGTACCCCAAGCCAAACAGCCGGTTCGCCGACAGCGTGGCCAGCCCGAGCGCCATCACGCAGGCGAGCAGCCCGAACGCGACTGGCCACCCCGCGGCGTCGGAGACGGCGCCGACGACGACGCTGCCGGAGGCCCCCGTGACCATGTACGCCGTCCGGACCAGCCCGAACCCGGCGCCGCGCTCGGCGTCGGAGAGGAGGTCCATGAACCGCGACTGTACCGGCGCGCCCCACGACATCGCGAGGCCGACGAGGCCGACGCCCGCGACCGTGACCGGCAGCCCCAGGTCGAGCGTCGCAGTCGCGACGAGGGCCCCGTACCCGACGACGCCGGCGCTCATGGTCACCATCGCGGTGGCGTCGCGGCCGATCCGGTCGGATATCGACCCGGTGACCGGCTGTGTTCCCCCGTGGACGAGGAAGTACGCCGAGAACAAAAGCGCCGACAGCGCGCTCGATAAGCCGGTCCCGACCTCGAGGAACGTCGGCAGGAAGGATGCGGTCGCCTGCCACGTGAACGCGCCCATCGTCGCCAGCGCCGTCGTGTAGAGGATCTCGGGCCGCGAGAGCAGCTCGGCGAGCGGACCGAACGCGAACCGCTCGCCCATCGGCTGGTCGGGGCGGAGCGGTTCGGTCGGCCGGACCCGCCACGCGAACAGCGCGAACACGGGGACCGCGACGGCAGCGCCGAGGAGGACCCCGGCGCGCCACCCGTACCGCGATCCGACGAGCGCGGCCGCCGGCGGCGCGGCGAGTCCCGCGAGCGGTCCCCCGGCCACGTGGACGCCGATGGCGCGGCCGGTGTCGTCGAACTGCCGCGTGAGGAACGTCGTCGCGACCGAGTAGTGGAGCCCCGCCCCGACGCCGAGAACGGCCGCGAACAGTCCGAACGCGAGCATCGAGGGCGAGGCGGCGAGGAGCACCGACGCGATCGCGGTGGCCCCCACCGCGGTGAGGATGACGCGGCGCTCGCCGTAGCGATCGCCGAAGACGCCGGAGGGGAACTGCGCCAGCGCGTAGGTGAGCCACATGCCGCTGAGCGCGAGCCCGACGGTGCCGTTGGTGACGCCGAACTGCGTCGTGATCTCCGGGACCAGCGGGCTGACGACCAGCCGCGCCACCATGGTGCCGGTGAACGCGAGCGTACAGAGCGCGAGCGCCGTGTGTTCGTACCGCCAGTTCACGGTCGCCGTACCGGACACGGGTCAAAGCGGCTTCCGATCGCGGTCAGACGAACCGGAGCCTCCCCGGCCGGACCGCCCGAGAGCTTACTCGGCCGCGAACCGGATCGGGTAGTCGGTGAGGTTCTCGTAGCCGTCCTCGGTGACGACGACGAGGTCCTCGATCCGGACGCCGCCCACGTCGGGGTCGTAGAGGCCGGGCTCGACGGTGATCACGTGGCCCGGCTCCAGCTCTCCGCCGCCGCTCGCGAGCCGCGGCGACTCGTGGACGTCGAGACCGATGCCGTGCCCCGTCGAGTGGATGAACCCGGTCTCCGTCTCCGGGTCGGTGCGGAAGGTCGGCTCGCCGGCCTCCTCGTACACCTCGCAGGCGGCGGCGTGGACGTCTTCCCCGGTCGCGCCCGGCTCGACCGCGTCGAGCGCGGCGTCGAGGGCGCGCTCGGTGAGTTCGTACCACTCGCGGAGGGTCTCGTTCGGCTCGCCGACGCAGAACGTCCGCGTCATGTCGGCGTTGTACTTCGTCGCCTTCGACCGGGGGAAGATGTCGACGATGATCGCCTCGTCCGCGCGGAGCGGGCCCGAGCCGCGGTCGTGGGGGTCCGCGGCCTGCGCGCCGCCGGCGACGATCGTCTCGTCGAGCGCGCAGCCGTGCCGGAGGAGGGTGACCTCGATCTCCTCGGTCACCCGCTCGCTGGTGAGCGGCTCGCCGTCGCGGAGCAGGACGCCCGTCTCCGCGTCGTCGCTCTCGGTCGCCACGTCCGCGCCGGCGATCAGGTCCTCGGCGGCGCGCATCGCCGCCTCGTTCGCCGCCTGGGCCTCGCGGATCGCCTCGATCTCGTCGTCGGTCTTGACCGCCCGGACTTCCCGGAGCCGGTCGTCGGTGTCGACGGTCACCGCCACGCCGCGCTCCCGGAGGGCGTCGGCGGTACCGACCGGGCCGCGGGGCGGCATCGAGACGGACTCGACGCCCTTGTCGCGGACGAACGCGGCGTACATGTCGTTTCGCGCCTCGCGCCCGCCGTACTCGTAGTCGTAGTCGGCGTGGCGCTCGACGCCGTCGGCCGTCGCCTCCTTCTTCGCCCGCCCGTACTCCAGGCCGCCGACGAGGACGTGGACCGCTCCGTCGGCGTACAGCGTGAGGAACGGGTCGGGCCCGGTGAACCCGGAGAGGTACAGCTGGTTGGCGTCCTCCTGCGAGGCGTCGATCAGGTAGCCGTCCGTCTCGAGGTCGGCGAGGCGGTCGTCGAGCCGCGGTCGGTTCATACGTGCCCCTGTTCGGGGAAGGGCAAAGCGGTTGTCCTCTCGGAACCGGCGAGACGGTGAGGGGCCTCGACGACCCGCGACAAAGCATATGCCCGCCAAGCCGGAACGACCGGGGCGTGATGTCGACGGACCGACGAACTACCCTCCTCTCGCTCGTACACCTCCCGTCCGGCTGGCTGCCGGTCGCCGTCGCCTGCGGGAGCGCTGCGGCGCTGCTCGGACTGGCGCTCACCTGGATCGGGCTCGCGGTCGCCGGCGTCTCGCCGGGGGAGTCCGAGGTCGCCCGGTGGATGGTCGGCGGCCCGATATCCGCGGTCGAGGGGTCGATCTGGTTCCTCCTCGACGCCCACTGGGTCCGGGTCCGGACGGGACCCGGGCTGTCGAACCACGTCATCTTCGGGCATCCGCTGATACAGGCCGACGCCGCGCTGTGGCCGCTCCGCGCGGTCCCGCTGACCTTCGCTCTCGGCGCCGCGGCCGCCGTCCGATACCTCGGTGTCGACGACCTGCTCGCCGGCGCCGTGACCGGCATGGGCGCGACCCTCGGATACCTCCCGACGATGCTCGCGCTGCGGGCGGTCTCTCGGGTGCCGTTGACGCGTCACGCGACCGACGGGACGGTGCCGATCTCCGACGCGGACGGGATACCTGTGACGGAGGCCGCCGGCGTCACCGCCGGTCCGGACTTCGCCGCGACAGTGCTACTGGTGACCGGACTGGGCGTCGTCGTCGGCCATCTCGTCGGTGCGAGCGCGACCTTCGCGACCGGGGACTGACGGCCGGATCGGTCGCCGCGAACGCCGTCCCGTCACCGCGAAACGCCTATATACTATATCCCGGGGAGAGTCCGTCTGTTTCGCTCGTGACGTGGTTTCGCAGGAGGCATCTCGAATACCGAATCTTACAGGGTTGTACACTCCGTTTTCGGGCGTGTCTCAGAGGGACCAACCACACAAACATTTAAGTATTTGGCTCACTTACCCGAAGGTGAGGAAAACACCGAGATCCGTCTCTCGGTTTCGTTGTTCCCTCCACGTACCAAACCAATGAGCGAGAACCTTCGAACGTACACGACAGAGACGGCCGACGACGAGCGCGAAACCGAGTCGGAGAGCCAAGAGGAGGAACTGCGGTGTCCCGAGTGCGGCGGTCAGCTAGCGACGGACACGGAACACGGCGAGACCGTCTGCGTCGACTGCGGACTGGTCGTCGAAGAGGACGAGATCGACCGCGGGCCGGAGTGGCGCGCGTTCGACTCCAAGGAGAAGGACAACAAGTCCCGCGTCGGTGCCCCGACGACGAACATGATGCACGACAAGGGGCTCTCGACGAACATCGGCTGGCAGGATAAGGACGCTTACGGTAAGTCGCTGTCCAGCCGCCAGCGCGAGAAGATGCAGCGGCTGCGGACGTGGAACGAGCGGTTCCGCACCCGCGACTCCAAGGAGCGCAACCTCAAGCAGGCGCTCGGCGAGATCGACCGCATGGCCAGCGCCCTCGGCCTCCCCGACAACGTCCGCGAGACCGCGAGCGTCATCTACCGCCGCGCGCTCGACGAGGACCTCCTGCCGGGGCGCTCCATCGAGGGCGTCTCGACGGCCTCGCTGTACGCCGCAGCCCGGCAGGCCGGGACGCCGCGGAGCCTCGACGAGATCGCGGGCGTCTCCCGCGTCGAGAAGGACGAGATCGCTCGGACGTACCGCTACGTCGTCCGCGAGCTGAAGCTGGAGATCCAGCCCGCCGACCCCGAGAGCTACGTCCCGCGGTTCGCCTCCGACCTCGGCCTCTCCGACGAGGCCGAGCGCCGCGCCCGCAGCCTGCTCGACACGGCGAAGGAGCAAGGGATCCACTCCGGCAAGTCGCCGGTCGGGCTCGCCGCCGCCGCCGTCTACGCCGCCTCGCTGCTGGTCAACGAGAAGGTGACCCAGAGCGAGGTCAGCGAGGTCGCGAACATCAGCGAGGTCACCATCCGGAACCGGTACCACGAGCTCCTCGAGGCCGAGGACTCCGTCGCGCTGAACTGAGCCGCTTTTCTGCCCGCCGCCGCGTCGGTCGCCCTCCGTCCGGGTCGAAACCGCGAAGGTGACGCGTCGCCACCCGCACGTATGGAGACGACCCGCCACTTCACGGCGACGACGTACATCGTCAACGACGGCGCGACGGCGCTTCACGACCACGAGCGGCTCGGCATCCGGCTGCCGCCCGGCGGCCACGTCGACCGCGACGAGCTCCCGCACGAGGCCGCTCGCCGCGAGGTCCGCGAGGAGACGGGGCTGACGCCGGAGCTGGTCGCCGCCGAGTCGCAGATCACGGGCCCGAACACCCGCGGGCTCCCGGAGCCGGCCCACCTCATGCTCCACGACATCAACGTCCACGAGGACGGGTCGGTGGGCCACCAGCACGTCGATCACCTCTACTACGCCCGCGTCGGCTCCCGAGAGATCGCTCCCGTCGGCGACGACGAGGTCGACCCGGACCAGTGGCGCTGGTACACCCGGTCTGAACTCGCGGCGAGCGACCTCCCGGAGGACGTCGTCGACCTCGGTCGGGAGGCGATCGCCGCCGTCGACGAGGGGTGAGCGGGACGGGCCGTCGAGAGCGCTCTCGGGGCCGCCGCCGTCCGCCGGTCGGAGCGGCGGAGCGGGGCGTCAGACGGCCGTCTCACGCTCCGGAAGGTATTTGAGTCGGTGTTGGCGACGTAAACGCAAGGATGGACGCACAGCGAAGGGAAGCGATCGCCGAGTGGGACGAGCGCTCGTTTTCCGACGGGCTCGCGGGGCTCGGGCGGATCGTCGACGACGGGTTCTCCGGCGCCGCGACCGACGGGGTCGGGTGGGTGTTCCTCGTCGACGGTCGCGTCGTCGGCGTGGTCGACGCGACGCTCGACGCCTTCGCGGAGGCCTCGGGGACCGTCTACCGGGCCCCCGACGACGCGCTCCCGGTGCTCTTCGCGATGCAGGAGCTCGGCGGCGAGCCGCGGGCGAAGTACTACACCAATGACACGCCGCTCAAGGAGGCGGACCGGAAGCTCTCGCAGGGCGGATTCACCGGCTACATCGAGCTGTCGGAGAACGTCCTCTCCGGCGACTACTACGTCGCGTACACCGGCGGCGAGTCGATGGCCGCCGCGTACGTCGGCAACGCGCGCCGGCTGGAGACGGGGGACGACGCCTTCGAACTCGCCGCGGACGAGGTCGGCATCTACACCGTGTACGAGGTCGATCTCGACGTCCGCCCGCTCCCGGACGACGCGGGGACGGCGGACGCTACGGACGACGGGACGACCGACGAGACGGAAGACGCGGGGAGCGACCCCGACTCGAGGGGCGACGACGGGAGGGACGCGCCGGGCGGAGCCGATGAAGCTTCCCCCGCGGACGCCGTTGATCCCGCGCCGAACACCGGGCGGGACGACGGCTCGGCGGCCCGGCCCCGAGACGACCCGACGACCGCCGCTCGCGACTCAGATTCGGACGGGCCCGACGCGGCCGAAGCGGGCGGTGAAGCGACGACGGGGGAGGGCGAAGAGTCGCCCGACGCGGTACAGATAGGAGCCGCCGACGCCGCGGAGATGGACGCCGCGGAGACGGACGTCGAGGCGGCGGGGGTGGCGGACCGCGAGCGCCGGCCACCGACCGAAGCGACCGGAGACGGTGCTTCGCGGGACACCCGGGGAACGCCGGACGCGGGAGACGCATCGAACGCCGAGGGCGCGTCGGGCACCGGGAACGCGTCGAGCGACGAGGACGTCTTCTCGGAGGAGGCCGAGTGGCGGGAGCAGAAGTCCATCCCGGCGCTCGACCCGTCGGAGGCTGGCGACGAACCCCGCGGGGCCGACGAGCGTCCCGACCCGCCGTCGCAGCGTTCTCGTTCGGCGGCCGACCCCGGGCGGGCCGAGCGGAGCGGATCGAACGCGAACGGCGGGTCGCCGTCGCCGCGCTCCACCGAGCGGTCCGCGTCGACGCCGTCGGCGGTCTCGAAGCGCGACGCCCGCGACGCCCGCGACGCGACGGGCGACGCGAGCCCGGAGCGGCTTCGGAAGCTCGAGGCGGCCCTCGAGGAGACGGAGACGAAGCGCCAGTCGCTGGCCGACGAACGCGACCGGCTAGCGGCCGAGCGCGACGAGATCGCGACCGAACGCGACGAGTTGGTCGACGAGGTCGAGCGGCTCGAGTCCGAGGTCGGCGACCTCCGGGAGGAGCGCGACCGGCTCCGCCGCGAGCTCTCCGAGGCGAAGGACCGGCTCCCGGACGCCGAGCGGACGCTCACCCCCGCGAAGGCGCGCAGCGGAACGAACCTGTTCATCAGGTACGAATCGAAGGAGGGCGCGACGCTGGCGGACGCCCACAACGGGAGCGTCGACCGCGAGGCCCTCCGCGAGAACCTCCGGGTCGAACACCACACCAGCTTCGAGACAGAGGGCCTCGCCGTCGACGGGCGGCCGTTCGAGGAGTTCCTCGGGGACACCATCGAGTACGGCTTCACCCGCTGGCTCGTCGAGGACCTCCCGTTCGAGGTCCGCGGTACCGGGAACGAGGGGACGCTTCGGGACCTCTACGACGCGCTCCCGGACATCGACCGCGCCGAGATCGGCGGGGCAGTGTCGGTCGAACTCCGCGAGGGCGGCGAGGAGGTCCGCGAGCAGCGGTCGTTCGACCTCGTGTTGCGCGATCGCATGGGGCACCCGCTGTTCGTCGCCGACCTGAACGACAGCCGGGACCCGACGCCCGAGGGGACGCTGGAGTCGCTCGTCGAGAACGGGCGCGACATCGCCGCCTCCAACGAGACGTTCGCCGGGGCGTTCGCGGTGACTGAGAGCTTCTTCGAGCCCGGGGCCTTAGAGACCGCGAGCGATGCGGTCGGCGGCGGCCTGTTCAGCCGGTCCAAGCGGGCGAGCTTCGTGAAGCTCTCGCGCAAGCAGGGGTTCCACCTGTGCCTCGTCGAGGCGCGCGACGGCGGGTTCCACATGACGGTCCCGGACCTGTAGTCGGTCCGACCGCCGCGGCTCGCGAGCGCGGGCTGAGAGAGAAAACGCGGCACCTACGTCGGCGGGCCAAATCGGAATCGCAGTCAGTTCTGGAGTTCCGCGGCGTCGTCGATCCGCATCGACCCCAGCTTATCAACGGTCTCGTCGAGCTTCTCGTCGAGTTCGTCGACGAACTCGTGGGTCCGCTCCGTGGTGATCGCTCCCTGGCTGGACGGCTCGATGAGGTTCTCCTCTTCGAGGACGCGCAGCGAGTATCGGACCTTGTGGTGCGGGTACCCAGTCTCGTTCGACATCTTCACGATGCCGATCGGCTCGTTCTCGATGACCATCCGCAGGACTTGGAGGTGACGTTCCAGCATGTCTACCTCTTTCTCTAGTCGATCTATCATGGCACATGTTAACTTGTCATGCCCCCGTTTAAAAGTTGCTGTCGGCGACCGCGGTCACCCTGTCAGATCGCACTCTTTGACGTGGCAGTAATTAACGTGTTCGATTGCGGCGCAGCGCGCGGCTCGGACGCGGCGCGCCCGATCGCGACGGAGACCGCGAGAGTGAGTACAGGTCCGGAAACTGCGAAGATACACGAACGAGCCTATTTCCTGTGAGCCGTTTATTCAGTGATCCTCATTCGTGGTTATGTCGCAGTCACAGACCGTAATCGGTTTTACCCCCCGCCGGGAATCGGCAGGTCGTATGACACTCACCATCGTCGGCTCCCAACTCGGCGACGAGGGCAAAGGCGCGCTCGTCGACCGGTGGGGAGGGGACGCGGACGTCGTAGTCCGTTATCAGGGCGGCGACAACGCCGGCCACACCGTCGTCGAAGGCGGCGCGGAGTACAAACTCTCGTTGGTTCCCAGCGGCGCGGTCCGGGGGACCGTCGGTATCCTCGGCAACGGCTGCGTCGTCAACCCGAAGACGCTGTTCGCCGAGATCGACAACCTGCGCGAGCAGGGGCTCGACCCCGACGTGCGCGTCGCCCGCCGGGCGCACGTGATCATGCCGTACCACCGCGTGCTGGACGGGATCGAGGAGGAGGTAAAAGCCGACGACGACGCCGGCGACGCGGTCGGCACGACCGGTCGCGGTATCGGCCCCACCTACGAGGATAAGGCCGGCCGCCGCGGGATCCGGGTCGCGGACCTGCTCGACCCCGAGACCCTTCGCGAGAAGCTCGAGTACGCGGTCCCGCAGAAGCGCGCGCTCGTCGAGGACGTGTACGGGCTCGACCTCGACAGCGAGGCGCAACGCGCCTCTGGCAGCCGGACGCAGTCCGGCGACGACGACAGCGATGACGACCGCGCGGCCGCCTTCGACGTCGACGCCCTCCACGAGGAGTTCGCCGCGATCGGCGAGCGCCTCGCCGACGAGGGGATGACCGTCAACTGTTCCGACTACCTTCACCGCCGTCACGAGGCGGGCGACGAGATCCTCTTCGAGGGCGCGCAGGGGACGCACATCGACGTCGACCACGGGAACTACCCGTTCGTCACCTCGTCGAACCCGACCGCGGGCGGCGCGGCCGTCGGCTCCGGGCTCGGCGTCACGACGGTCGGCGACGGCGAGGTCGTGGGCATCGTGAAGGCGTACCTCTCGCGCGTCGGCGAGGGGCCGCTCCCGACCGAACTCGACGGCGACGCCGACGAGGAGGCGCTCGCCGACGAGATCCGCGAGAAGGGCGGCGAGTTCGGCACGGTCACCGGCCGCCCACGCCGGATCGGCTGGCTCGACCTGCCGATGCTCCGTCACGCCGCGCGCGTCTCCGGGTTCACCGGGGTCGCGGTCAACCACGTCGACGTGCTCGCCGGGCTCGACGAGCTGAAGGTGTGTACCGGCTACGAGCTCGACGGAGAGACGCTCGACACCGTCCCCACCACGACCGACCGGTGGGAGCGCTGCGAGCCGGTATACGAGACGCTCGACACGTGGGCGCCGTTCGACTCCTCGGCGGTCGCCGAGGCGGGCTACGACGCGCTCCCCGAGGCGGCCCGCGACTACCTGGAGTTCGTCGCCGACGAGATCGACACGCCGGTCTACGCCGTCGGCGTCGGCCCCGACCGCGAGGAGACGGTCGAACTGACGAACCCGTTCGACGAATAGGAACTCGCCCGTCTACCGTCGGATTTCGGGCCTATTCCCGCGGATCTATCGCGTTCAGCGCGGCCATGTCTTCCGCCGTCAGCGACAGGTCCGCGGCCGCGAGGTTGGATTCGAGGTGGTCGACGCTCGACGTGCCTGGGATCGGGAGCGTCACGTCGGAGTGATCGAGGAGCCACGCGAGCGCAACCTGCCGCGGCGTGGCGTCGCGTCGCGCCGCGACCTCGTCGAGCGCGTCGGCGGACTCGTCGTCGTCGACCGCGTACATCGGGCCCCACGGGATGAAGCCCACGCCGCGGCCCTCGCAAGCGCGCAGCACGGCCTCGTCGTCGCGGTGGCCGACGTTGTACCGGTTCTGGACGGTCGCGATGTCGACGATGTCCGTCGCGGTCTCCAGCTGCTCGACGGTGACGTTGGAGAGCCCGACGTGCGCGATCTGCCCGGCGTCTTTCATCTCCGCGAACGCGTGGACCGACTCCGCGAAGTCGGTGTCCGGGTCCGGGCGGTGGAACTGGTAGAGGTCGATCGTGTCGGTGCCGAGGCGGTCGAGGCTACACAGGACCTGGTTCTTGAGGAAGTCCGGGTCGCCGTGGGGGAGCCAGTCGCCCTCGCGGTTGCGGAGCAGCCCGGCCTTCGAGGCGATCACCACGTCGTCGGGATCGCCGATCGCCTCGCGGATGAGCCGCTCGGAGACGCCCGGGCCGTAGGAGTCCGCGGTGTCGACGAAGTCGACGCCGAGGTCCACTGCCCGCCGGAGCACGTCCCTCGCGTCTTCCTCGTCGGCGGGCCGGCCGATGACGTCCTCGCCGGTGACCCGCATCGCGCCGAAACCGAGTCGGTCGACCGTGAACGCCCCGCCGATGTCGAACGTGTCGCGTCCGCCGCTGGTGTCGGAAGCCATGGTCCGTCCGTCTCGCGCCACGCTGAAAGCGGTAGGGGTGGCGGAAGGGGACGCGACGAACGGGCGCGGCGCGGCGCGCCGCCGCCCGTCTTGCGCCCGTCGCTACTCATAAACCGCCCCCGAGTAATCGTAGGGTATGGACGCCGAGCGCGAGGTACTCGACGTGTTGGCGCGGAACGCCCGCGAGGACATCGACGACATCGCGGCCCAGACGGGCCTCGACGCGGCGGCGGTAGCTGACGCGATCGACGCGCTGGAGGGCGACGGCGTCGTCCACGGCTACCAAGCCGTGGTCGACTGGGACCGCGTCGAGGAGGGGAAGATCCGCGCCGTCGTCGAGATCAACGTGGAACTCGACCGCGAGACGGGGTACGAGCAGGTCGCGGACCGGATCGCGAAGTTCCCCGCCGTCGACGCCTTACACCTGGTCTCGGGCGACTACGACTTCGCCGTCGAGGTGCTCGGCGAGAACATGCAGGACGTCTCCGAGTTCATCTCCGAGCAGGTCGCGCCGATGCCGGCGGTCACCCAGACCGTGACCCACTACATCATGGAGACGTACAAGGACGGCGGGATCCGGTTCGAGGACGGGGACGACGACGACCGCCTCTCCGTGTCGCCATGAGGATCTCGGACCGCGCGCGCACCCTCCCGGAGTCGGGGATCCGGAAGTTCTTCGAACTCGCTGAGGCGCGCGACGACGTGATCTCGCTGGGGGTCGGCGAGCCCGACTTCTCGGCGCCGTGGGCCGCCCGCACCGCCGCGATCGACTCGCTCGAACGCGGGAAAACGTCCTACACCGCGAACCGCGGGATGGCCGCGCTCCGCGAGCGTGTCGCCGCGCACCACGAGCGCTACGACCAGTCGTACGACCCGTCCGAAGAGGTCCTGGTCACCACCGGCGCGAGCGAGGCGGTCGACCTCGCCTTCCGCGCGCTCGTCGACCCCGGCGACACCGTGGCGGTCCACGAGCCGACGTACATCTCCTACGGACCGGGGATCGAACTGGCAGGCGGCGAGCGGCTGACGGTCCCCACGCGCGCCGCGGACGATTTCGCGCTCACCCGGGAGTCGCTGGAGGCCGCGGGCGCGGCCGACGCTGACCTGCTCGTGCTGTGTTACCCGAACAATCCCACGGGCGCGACGATGACCGACGAGCAACTCGCGGAGGTCGCGGCGTTCTGCCGCGACAACGAGCTCCGCGTGGTGGCCGACGAGATATACGCCGCGCTCACGTACGGGGGCGACCACGCCTCGATCGCGACTCAGCCGGGGATGCGCGAGCGCACGGTCGTCGTCAACGGCTTCTCGAAGGCGTACGCGATGACCGGACTGCGGCTGGGGTACGCGCTGGGGCCGACCGACGCGATCGACGCGATGAACCGGATCCACCAGTACACGATGCTGTCGGCGCCGACGACGCCGCAGTACGCGGCGATCGAGGCGCTCGACCGCTGCGACGACGAAGTGTCGGAGATGGTCGAGGAGTACAACCGCCGCCGGCGGCTGGTCGTCTCCCGGTTCAACGAGCTGGGCCTCGACACCTTCGAGCCGGGCGGCGCCTTCTACGCGTTCCCCGAGTGCGGCGGGGACGACGAGGCGTTCGCCGAGGAGCTGCTGGAGGCGCAGGGCGTCGCCGTCGTCCCGGGGTCGGTCTTCGGCGAGGGCGGAGAAGGGCACCTCCGGGTGTCGTACGCGACCTCGATGCGCGAGCTGAAGGAGGCGACCGACCGGATCGCGGCATTCGTCGAAGGACGCTGAGGCCGCGGTCGCGGCGCAGTCCCCGTCGCGATACGGCCGTCGCGGGGCGCCTGACGCGCTGGTGGCACACTCGCGGCGCGTAAACGAACAACTACTTCCAAATTTATTTCTGTTCGCCAAAGATTATCACGCTCGATCCTGATGTTTGAGCCATGGAGTTCCAGCTAACCGACGAACAGAAGCAGCTGCGCGAGGAGGTACGGAAGTTCGCCGACGAGGAGATCCGACCGGTCGCGACCGAGTACGACGTCGACGAGGCGTACCCCCACGAGGTGATGGACAAGGCCGCCGACATGGGGCTGCTCGCGCCGCATGTCCCGGTCGAGTACGGCGGGATCGGCTACTCCTCGCTGGAGAACGCCATCCTCACCGAGGAGCTGTTCGCGGCCGACCCCGGGATCGGGCTCTGTATCTCGAGCGCCGGGTTCGGCGCCGAGGCGCTGATGGAGTTCGGCACCGAGGAACAGAAGGAGCGCGTCCTTCCCGAAGTGACCGCGGGCGACGCAGTGATGGGGTCGGCCATCTCCGAGCCGCAGGCCGGCTCGGACGTGACGAGCGTGACGACGCGGGCGGAGAAGGACGGTGACGAGTGGGTCATAAACGGGTCGAAGATGTGGATCACGAACGGCACCGTCGCGGACTACTTCGTCGTCGTCTGCGAGACGGACCCCGATATCGACGACCGCTACTCGGGCTACTCGCAGATCCTCGTCGAGGGCGACCGCGACGGGCTCACCCGCGACAAGATAACCGGGAAGCTCGGCATCCGCGCGAGCGACACCGCGGAGCTCCGCTTCGACGACGTGCGGGTGCCGGAGGAGAACCTGATCGGCCAGCGCGGGATGGGATTCCTCCAGCTCATGCAGTTCTTCGACGAGACGCGGACCGCGGTCGCCGCGCAGGGCGTCGGCATCGCCCGCGGCGCGGCCGAGCGCGCGCTGGAGTACGCCGAGGAGCGCGAGCAGTTCGGCCGCTCCATCTCCGACTTCCAGGCGATCAAACACAAGCTCGCGGAGATGCACACGAACACCGAGGCCGCCCGCTGGCTCACCTACCGCTCCGCGTGGGCGGTCGACAACGAGGCCGGCGACCTGACCGCGCTCGCGTCGATGGCCAAGGAGTTCGCCTCCCGGACCGCGGTCGAGGTCGCCGACGAGGCGGTCCAGATCCACGGCGGCGCCGGCTTCGTCAACGACCACGACGTCGAGCGGCTCTACCGCGACGCGAAGATCACGCAGATCTACGAGGGGACGACCGAGATCCAGAAGAACATCGTCGCCCGCGAACTGCTCGACGAGGGGGTGTGAGGGCGGCGACGGACCGCCGGTCGCCCGCGACCGACATCTAAAACCCCCGGTAGGCCTATATCGTCGGTATGAACGAGGAGGAGGCCCTCGGAGAGGGTAACGACGCGCGCTTCGAGGGCGGCGACAGGGCGGACCCGGAAGAGCGCCTCAAGCGACAGCGCGACGATCTACAGCTGCTGAACCAGGTGATGCGCCACGACATCCGCAACGATCTCCAGCTCGTCGGGGCGTACGCCGAACTGCTCGACGACCACGTCGACGAGGAGGGGCGGGAGTACCTCGACGTGATCAAGCGGAACACGCAGAGCGCCGTCTCGCTCACCACGACGGTCCGCGACCTCGCCGAAGTGATGCTCCGCGAGGACGCCGAGCCGAGCCGTGTCGCGCTCGACCGGGTCCTCTCACAGCAGGTCGAGGAGGTGCGGTCCGCGTACTCAGAGGCCGTCTTCACGGTGGAGGGCTCGTACCCGGAGGTCGAGGTCGTCGGCGACGAGATGTTGAGCTCGGTGTTCCGGAACCTCCTGCGGAACGCGGTCCAGCACAACGACGAGACCCCGCCGAAGGTGACGGTGTCGGCGACCGTCGACGAGGGCGAGGGCGTCGCCGAGGTCCGCGTCGCCGACAACGGGCCGGGGATCCCCGAAGGCCAGCGCGACGAGATATTCGGGAAGGGGGAGAAGGGCCTCGACAGCCCGGGCGCGGGGATCGGGCTGTACCTCGTCCGCTCGCTCGTCGAGATTTACGGCGGGGGCGTGTGGGTCGAGGACAACGAGCCGAGGGGCGCTGTCTTCGTCGTCAGGCTTCCGCTCTGCTCGGAGTGACCCCGCGACGCGCCGTGTCGCGGCGGCTCACTCGTCGTCGTACTCCATCGCGACCGAGTTGATGCAGAACCGCTTCCCCGTGGGCTCCGGGCCGTCGTCGAACACGTGCCCGAGGTGCGAGTCGCAGTTCGCGCACCGGACCTCGGTGCGGCGCATCCCGTGGCTGGTGTCCACCGTCGTCGTCACCGACTCCTCCTCGGCGGCGTAGAAGGCGGGCCAGCCGCAGCCGGACTCGTACTTCGTCTCGGCCTCGAACAGGACCGTGCCGCAGGCGCGACACTTGTACTCCCCGTCGTCGGGGTGGTGGTCGACGTACTCGCCGGAGAACTTCGCCTCCGTGCCGCTCTCGCGCAGCACGCGGTACTCCTCGTCGGAGAGTCGCTCGCGCCACTCGTCGTCGGTCAGCTCCGCCGGGTCGCGCTCGTCTGTCTCGCTCATACCCCCGATACGCGCCCCACGGGCAAGGGGGTTGCGACGGGCGAGCCGCGGAGAAGTTGCGGCCCGCGGCCCCAAACGGTATCCACCCGGCGGTCCGATTCGCGCCCATGGCACGCGAAGTCACGCACGAAGACCGGGGGCCGACGATACTGGACGACGACGACAAGGGGGACGACGGCCTGATCTACGTCTGTCGGTGCGGGCTCTCCGACTCGCAACCGCTCTGTGACGGCTCGCATAGGGCCACGGCCGACGAGGAAGACGGCGTCGTGTACAAGTACGAGGACGACGACGCCGACGGCGAGCGCCGCGAGGTCGACGGGATCGCGTTCGAAGATGCGTAGCGGCGGGCCGCCGAGCGCGACGGCGCCGGCGGTCAGATCACGCCCATCTCCCCGAGCCGCTCGGGGAGGTAGGTGTCGGTGACGAAGTCGAGCCCGCGGCTCGCGAGGGACTGCTGTTCGGACTTCTTGCCGATGTCGAGCTGGAGCTCGATCTGCTCTTCCCAGTAGTCCGTCTGGAACCGCGGGTCCTCCAGCTCGGATTCGAGGGCGTTGATGTCCGAGTCGGATAGCGGGTCGGAGGGGAGGTCGTACTCGACGATGTCCTCGGGCTGGATCCCGATGAACCGCGCCTCGGGCGTCGCGAGGTACTTCGAGAGATGTGCGGACTTGATCGAGCCGTACGCGACGGAGCCGTAGATCCGGTAGGACCACGGGTCGCCGTCGGTGAACACCACGACCGGGAGGTCCAGCTCGTCGCGGAAGCGCTTCGTGAGCCGGCGGGTGGCGCGGGCGGGCTGGCCGCCGAGGTGGACCACGAGGGCGTCGTGGGCCTCGTCGAACCCGTTCTCGACCAACCGGTCACGCATCCCGCCGGTCTCGACGCAGAGGACGAACTCGGCGTCGTTGTCGAGGAACTCGATGGTGTCCGGGTTGTTCGGGATCTGGTAGCCGCCCTGCCCCACGTCGAGCTGACAGTGGATCTCGCGTTCACCGCGGTTGGTCTGCTCGCGGAGGAGCAGCGGCCCCATCACCTTCGCGCCCGACTCCTCCGGGCGCATGTGGAAGTCCTCGCGGGTGACGCCCGTGACGATCTCTAAGTCCTCCACGAGGTCGTTCGACTCGTCCTGGGAGTTGAACTGCGCCTCGTCGTTGTCCCACGACTCCGACAGGTAGTACAGCTCACGCAGCGTCGACGAGCGATCGTCGTCGAGCTGGTTCGCGAGGAACTCGATCGTGTAGGCGGCTTTCAGCAGCTTGCGCGCGCCCCGCACCGAGTTCGCGCTTCGCGTCGAGGTGCGGTCGCCGTAGGTCCAGACGCCGCTCTCCTCGTCGTACTCGATGTTGCTCTTCGTCCGCGTGGGGAGCGTCATCTCCGGAATCGACCCCGCCGCGAACTGGTCGTAGAAGTCGGCGGCCAGGTCGATCAGCTCGTCTCGTGCGTCGCTTTCGGTCGTCATTAGTCGTTCACCGTGAGTTTCTCGGTCTCCACGCCGCCGACGCTGACCTCGAACTCGGGGTCGCCGTCGACCGCGTACGTCAGTTCTCGCTCGTCGCCCGAGGGGACCTCGGGCTTCCACTGGACGAACCACTCGCCGTCCATATCCACCACCGTTCCGTCGGAGAGGTCGGTCGGCTCCGCCGAGACGATGTCGGTGATCTCCAGCTCCTCGTTCACGTCCGAGTGGTTCTCGACGGTGAGCGTCACCGCCTCGCCGTTCACCTCGCGCTCGACGCTGACGTTGTTCATGATCCGCGCCAGGGCCCCGTCGATGTCGGGGCGCGGCCGGCCGGTGACCTCCGAGACCTTGTCGGCCATCTCCGGGAGGATGCGACCGAGCACGTCCTGTTTCTCCCGGCGCTGCTGCATCGAGCGCCGCTTACTGAGGAACGACTTCAGTTCGCGGGCGGCCTCCCGGACCGCGAGCTCGATCTCGTCTTCGATCTCGGGGACGTTCGCGAGCGCGTCCTTCGACTCACTCGTGAACGGGACGTTCGTGGAGGCGACGTGGATGCTGATGACGGCCGGCCCGTTCGGCATCCCCGACCCCCCGGGCTGGTCTAACCCGTAGTTGCGCCACCCGATCTGTTTTATCACGTCCGTCGTCGCGCAGGCGCCCCGCTGGTAGACGAGCGGGACGCGGTTGGCGAACCGGAGCAGCTCGACCGACCCCTCGGCGGGGATCTCGCCGCCGTACGCGATCCCGGCCTCGACGATGAACGGGTCGCCGCCGTGGACCTCGGCGTCGCGGGTCGCCGCCGCGTAGAAGTCGGCGTCGTACTCCTTCCGTAGCCCGGCCTCGACCAGCTCCGCCGTGATCGGTGCGAGACACCCGGTCGGCGGCGCGAGGATGTCCGTCGTCCGCATCGCCTCTAGGAGGTCGGCCGCGGCGTCGCGGTCGCCCGCGATCGACTTCACCTTCGGCGGGTCGTCTGGCACGGTCCGCGCCCGCGACCAGAACGCCTCGACGACGTTCTCGCGCGCGGTCTCGCCGAAGGTCGCGTCGTGCTGCTCGGCGACGAACGACGCCGCGTCCGCGACGAGGCGTTCGAGGTCGTCGCGGGTGGTCCGGAACGCGTCGCCGTCGAGGTTCTCGAACCGGCGCGCGAGCGCCTCGGCCATCGCCTGAACCGCGGCGTCGTCCTTCCGCGTCGACGTGGCCTCGTCGACCAGCGCGTACACGTCGGGGACGAGCGGGGACTCCTCGGGGTCGTCGGCCCCGCCGTCGCCGCTCGACGCCGCGGCCTCCTCGTCCGCGCCGCCGCGGCCGGTGACCGCCCGCCACCCGGCGTCGACCGCGTTCTCGCGGACGGTCCCGCCGAACGTCTTTCCGGTGTCGTCCTCGACCGTCTCCGCGACGTTGTCGACGATGTCGGCGAGCTCGGAGCGGGTGATCCGGTCGTTGTTCCCGACCGTCTCGGCGACGCCCGCTGCGAAGGCGTTCGTCGCTTCCGCGCCCTTGTTGGCGACGGCCTCGGAGACCGCGCTCGCGATATCGCGGTCGTCGTGCGCTCGGGGCGGCGACCACGACAGCTCGCGGCCGTAGTACACGTCCCGGAAGTTGTCGATCACGCTGTCGGCGGTCTTCTTGCCGACCCGTGTGAACTCCTCTTGGAGGAACCCGGAGACCGAGTACGACTCGGTCGCCTCCAGCATCTTGATCAGCGTGCCGAGCTCGACGCCGTGGGGGTGCGGACGGATCTCCTCCGTCTCCGCCGGCAGCTCGTCGGTGGCGCGCTCGAACTTCATCGGCTCGTCGAGCCCCGGCTCGCGCAGTTCGAGCCGTGCGTGGGGGTTGACGACCGCGGTGTGTTTCACGTAGTCGTGGAGCTGCTGGCGGGCGCGCATGTTCGCCTCCATCTCCAGCTCGATCCGGGTCCCGTGGGGGCGGTCCCACGTCGTCTCCTCGTCGGCCTGGATCTCCGGCTCGTTCGTGTCCGTATCGATGATGAGCTCGAAGTACTGCGCCCGCGATTGGCCCTTCGGCCGCGAAGTGATCTTCGCCGGCTGGCCCGAGGTCAGCTGCGAGTACAGGACGGCCGCCGAGATCCCGATCCCCTGCTGCCCGCGGGACTGCTCGCGGGCGTGGAACCGGCTGCCGTACAGGAGCTTTCCGAACACCTTCGGAAGCTGTTCTTTCGTGATCCCAGGCCCGTTGTCCTCGATGACGAGCCGGTAGTAGTCGCCCACCTCCTCGATCTCGATGTAGATGTCGGGGAGGACGCCGGCCTCCTCGGTCGCGTCGAGGGCGTTGTCGACTGCCTCCTTGACAGCGGTGACGAGCCCCCGGGCGCCCGAGTCGAACCCGAGCATGTGTTTGTTCTTCTCGAAGAACTCGGCGATGGAGATCTCGCGCTGGCCCTCGGCCAGCTCCTCCGCGATCCCCTCCTCGTCGCCGATCGTCGACTGGAAGGACGTCATTCGGTACTCACTCCTTTCCCCGAGGCACCTAAAAACGCACCGGCGGCGCGGTGAAAGTGTATCCCCGCGGAAGAAGCCGTCTCCGACGGATGCGTGTGCCGCTCTCACGTGACAGTTCTCGGGACGCGTCTGAACTTGCTATCCCGTCGTACCGTCGGCCGCCCGGTCGTTACATTGAAATAATTTAAATTTATTGATTAATGTGGCACGGTGATGTGTCACAGACCAGCATTCGTGCCGGGAGGGAGCACTGAAATGACAGACGACGCGAGTGGCGAGGCGAACCGAGCGCGAACCACGACCCGACCGCCGGAGCCGGACCGACGGGCGGTACTCCGAGGCGCGGCCGCGACCGGCGCCGCCCTCGTCTGGGGCACGTCGACCGCCGTCGGCGAACCGAGAAGTGGGAACGGCGCCGGCGTCCGCGCTGCGGGCGGGTTCCCACCGAAGGGGATCACGACCTACGGCCGGAGCGTCGACCTCGGAAACGGCTCGGTCAGGACGTTCACCACCGAGACCCCGTCGGGCGAGCCGAAGTACCACGGCGTGGAGTTCGACCGGACGGCGCTGGAGGGCCTCCCGAACGCCGGCGAGCTCGAAGCGGCCAACCACCGGGCCGAGACCGACAAGTACCGCGCGGGCGGGCAGGCGACGCAGGTCCACTTCAAGCAGTCGCTCCAGTTCTTCGTCCCGTTCCCAGCCGCGGAGCGGACGCCGTTCACGTTCCTCGGGCTCAACTGGAATCCGGGCGGCCACTTCGGCGGGGCGGGCGCGTGGCTCAAGCCGCACTTCGATATTCACTTCCACATGCTCGATCCGGCGACCGTCGACGCCGTCGACGGACCTCGACTCCCGCCGTACGACACCGGGAACGGGGAGTACGCGCCCGGCAGTCCGCAGCCGGATCCCGACGGCGAGGTGACGGAGACGCGGTTCGATTACGACCAGCTCCCCGAGGGGTACGCGCGGTCGCCCGAGCCGGTCGCCGACCAGCGGTACATCACCGACATGGGCGAACACACGGCTCCCGCGGACGCGCCGGAACTCCCGGACGGCCCGGGCGAGCCGGGGGACCCGGACGCGTTCGCGAATACGCTCATCCAGGGGTTCATCGCACCCGACGAGAGCGAGCCGCCGCGGTTAGCGTTCGTCGAACCGATGATCACGCGGGACTTCCTCAGGGGCTTCGAGGGGCGGGAGACGTACGCGGTCCCGCAGCCGGACACGTACCCGCACGCCCGACGGCACCCGACCGAGTACGCCGTCCGCGACGTTCCGTCCGCGGACGCGGTGGCCGTCGTGTTGCGCGGGTTCGAGGAGACCTGATTTCGGAGCGTCGCCGCCCCGTCCCGGGGACGCTCTCGGGCGACGGTTCGGCCGCCGACAGGTTTCTCCCCGTGACGCCCCTTCCTCCGTCCATGTCAGGATGGACGGCCGACGAGATGCCGCGGTTGGACGGGAAGACGGTGGTCGTCACCGGGGCGAACAGCGGACTCGGGTTCGAGGGGACCCGGGAGTTCGCCGCGAGGGGCGCGACCGTCGTGATGGCGTGTCGGGGCGTCGAGCGCGCCGAGGCGGCGGCCGACGAGGTCCGGGCGGACGCCAGGGGCGGCCTCGACGGCGACCTCGACGTCCGCGAGTGCGACCTCGCGTCGCTCGACTCGGTGGAGGCGTTCGTCGAGGGCCTGCGGGACGACTACGACGCCGTCGACGTACTCTGTAACAACGCCGGCGTGATGGCGATCCCGCGTAGCGAGACCGAGGACGGCTTCGAGACGCAGTTCGGCGTCAACCACCTCGGCCACTTCGCGCTCACCGGACGGCTGTTCGACCTCCTCGACGCCGCCGAGGGGATCGGCGGTGACGCCCGCGTCGTCACGCAGTCCTCGGGGGCCCACGAGCAGGGCGAGATGGACTTCTCGGATCTCAACTGGGAGCGGTCGTACGGGAAGTGGCAGGCGTACGGACGCAGCAAGCTCTCGAACCTGCTGTTCGCCTACGAGCTCCAGCGCCGGCTCGACGCCGCGAGCGACGGGGACGGCGACCCGGGGATCCGCAGCGTCGCCTGCCACCCCGGCTACACCGACACGAACCTCCAGATGCGGACCGCCGAGGAGAGCGGGAACCCGCTGATGAAGGTCGGCATGAAGGCCGCGAACGCGGTCCTCGGGCAGGACGCCGATATCGGCGTCGAGCCGATGCTGTACGCGGCCACCGCCGACGTCGACGGCGGGGCGTACGTCGAGCCGGGCGGCCTGATGAACATGCGCGGGCACCCGACCGTCGGGCGGTCGAACGACGCCTCCTACGACCGGGACGACGCCCGGAAGCTCTGGGAGTACTCGACCGAGGCGACCGGCGTCGAGTACCCGGTGTAGGCGGTTTTCGCGCGCCGCTCGCGCGGCCGCGGCTCGCTCGGTCCGTCCCTCAGTGAAGCGTCCCGTCCCGGACGTGGGCGTCGTGCGCGAACAGCGCGTAGCCCACATCGACCGGCCGGTAGCCCGTCTCGTCGGCGATCGCGCGGATCGGCTCGATCATCGTCACGTAGTCGGCGGCGTCGAACGACTCCTTGCGCCCGTCGAGGTAACCCAGCCGCTCCAGAGACGCCCAGACCCGCGTGTCGACGACGGCGTGCCGATCGCCGTCGAGCGCGGCCACCACGCACGACGCGGTCGCCGCTTTGAACCCGGCGAGGCCGGTGATGAGGTGGATCGACGAGAAGTCGCCGTCGACGGCGCGCGCGTTGCGCGTCACCTCGCGGCAGCGCGCCTCGGGATTCTTCTCGACGTGGTACGCGCTCCGCGTGGACGACTCGTAGGCGATCTCGTACAGCTGATCCCGCGTCAGGTGCCCCTGCGAGCGGTACCGCTCGCCGAACTCGTCGAGCCGCTCCGGGAGGACGCCCTGCGTCTCGGCGTAGCGGTCGAGGTTCTCGGCGACGAACGCGTCGAGGTCGTCGAGGTGGCTGTTAGGGTCGTCGGCCTCCATGTAGAAAGCTCGTCGCTCGGCGAGTAAAACGGCGACGCCGTCGGCGGGAGGGAGAGACAGCGAGGGCGTCGGCCGACGGACGAACGACGGCGCCGTCGCTCGCGGTGCGTAATATACACGGAACGCGTTTCGAGAGCTGTCCGAGTTCGCCGGTAGCGGATGCCGCCGGACGAGTTACAGCCGAGTGAGGTTCGTCGCGCGCGGACCCTTGTCCGCCTCCTCGATCTCGAACTCTACCTCCTGTCCCTCCTCGAGGTCCGGGCCGCCGACGTCTTCCATGTGGAAGAACACGTCCTCGTCAGCGTCGTCAGTCTCGATGAATCCGTAGCCGCCGGTGTCGTTGAAGAAGTCGACCTTGCCTGTCGCCATCGCGGATCAACTGTCGCCCGACGAGGTGATAAGTGTTGTGTGCCGCGTTCGTGGGGAGGAAATAGGGTCGAGTTCGGGCGAAACCCTCCGGTAGCTTCGGATTCTAAATTTCCTCTCTTCTCAGGCTTTGGTTTCGAATGGGAAAACGCACTAAGGGAGTATCCCGTAGTAGTACCTAAGATGAGTGCCAGAACGACCCACCTCGACATCACGGGGATGAGCTGCGCCAACTGCTCGGCGGCGGTCGGCGACGCCGTCGAGTCGCTGGACGGCGTCTCGCGGGCGGACGCGAACTACGCGACCGACGAGGCGAGCGTCGAGTACGACCCGGAGGCGACGTCGCTCGCGGCGATCTACGACGCGATCGAGGACGCGGGCTACGGGGCGGTCTCGGAGACGGCGACCGTCGCCATCACCGACATGTCGTGCGCGAACTGCGCGGACGCCAACCGCGACGCCCTCGAGTCCGTGCCCGGCGTCGTCGACGCCGACGTGAACTACGCGACGGACGAGGCGCAGGTCCGATACAACCCCGCCGAGACCTCGCGGGCGGCGCTGTACGACGCCGTCGAGGACGCGGGCTACTCGCCGGTCCGCGAGGACGAGGACTCGAACGGCGAGGGGGAGGACGGCGACTCTGGCGAGAGCGCGCGCGACGCGGCTCGGAACGCGGAGATCAGAAAGCAGCTCCGGCTGACGCTGTTCGGCGCCGCGCTGGCCGCGCCGCTGCTGTTCTTCATGGCCGACAAGCTCCTCCTCGGGGGCGCCGTCGTCCCGGAGCGGGTCCTCGGCGTCGAGATCGGCTGGGTCCAGTTCGCGCTCGCGACGCCGGTCCAGCTGGTGCTCGGGCGGCCGTTCTACAGGAACTCGTACAAGGCGCTCGTCACGAACGGCCGCGCCAACATGGACGTGCTGATCGCGCTGGGGTCGTCGACGGCGTACGTTTACTCCGTCGCCGTCCTCCTCGATCTGGTCGCCGGGAGCGTCTACTTCGACACGGCGGCGCTGATCCTCGTCTTCATCACGCTCGGCAACTACCTCGAAGCCCGCTCGAAGGGACAGGCCGGCGACGCGCTGCGGAAGCTCCTGGAGATGGAGGCCGACACCGCGACCCTCGTCGACGAGGACGGGACCGAGCGCGAGGTCCCGATCGACGAGGTCGCGGTCGGCGACCGGATGAAGGTCCGCCCCGGCGAGCAGATCCCGACCGACGGCGTCGTCGTCGAGGGACAGTCCGCGGTCGACGAGTCGATGGTGACCGGGGAGTCCGTCCCGGTCGAGAAGGGCGAGGGCGACGAGGTCGTCGGCTCGACGATAAACGAGAACGGCCTCCTCGTCGTCGAGGCGACGAAGGTCGGCGCGGACACCGCGCTCCAGCAGATCGTTCAGACGGTGAAGGAGGCGCAGTCCCGCCAGCCCGACATCCAGAACCTCGCGGACCGGATCTCCGCGTACTTCGTGCCCGCGGTCATCGCGAACGCGCTGTTCTGGGGCGTCGTCTGGTTCCTCTTCCCCGAGGCGCTCGCGGGCTTCGTCGACTCGCTCCCGCTGTGGGGGCAGGTCGCGGGCGGACCCGGTTCGACCGGCGGGACCATCTCGGTGTTCGAGTTCGCCGTCGTCGTGTTCGCCTCGTCGGTGCTCATCGCGTGTCCCTGCGCGCTCGGGCTCGCGACCCCGGCCGCGACGATGGTCGGGACCACCATCGGGGCGCGGAACGGCGTCCTGTTCAAGGGCGGCGACGTCCTCGAACGCGCGAAAGACGTCGACACGGTCGTGTTCGACAAGACGGGAACGCTCACGGCGGGCGAGATGGAGCTCACCGACGTGGTCGCGACCGGTGAGGTCCCCGACGGCGGCGCGGTCGCCGAGCGCGGCGACGCGGCGGCGACGGACGACGCGACGGCGACGGCCGAAGACGAGATCCTCCGGCTCGCCGCTAGCGCCGAACGCGGCAGCGAACACCCCCTCGCCCGGGCGATCGTCGACGGTGCCGAGGCGCGCGGCCTCGACCTCGGCGAGCCCGAGTCGTTCGAGAACATCCCGGGGCACGGAGTCAGAGCCACCGTCGACGGCGACGAGGTACTCGTCGGCAACCGGAAGCTGCTGCGCGACGCCGGGATCGACCCCTCGCCCGCGGCGGACGCGATGGAGCGGCTCGAACGCGAGGGGAAGACGGCGATGCTCGTCGCGCGGGTCCCCGCCGGCGCGGACGACGGGGAGCTCCTCGGCGTCGTCGCCGACGCGGACACGGTGAAACCGAGCGCAAAGGACGCGGTGAGCCAGCTCCGCGAGCGCGGGGTCGACGTGATGATGATCACGGGCGACAACGAGCGCACGGCCCGCGCGGTCGCAGAGCAGGTCGGCATCGACCCCGAGAACGTCCGCGCCGGCGTCCTCCCCGAGGACAAGTCCGACGCGGTCGAGGCGATCCAGCGCGACGGCCGTCGGGCGATGATGGTCGGCGACGGCGTCAACGACGCCCCCGCGCTGGCGGTCGCGTACGTCGGCACCGCGATCGGCTCCGGGACCGACGTGGCGATCGAGGCCGCCGACGTGACGCTGATGCGCGACGACCCGCTCGACGTGGTGAAGGCGATCCGCGTCTCCGACGCGACGCTCCGGAAGATCAAACAGAACCTCGTGTGGGCGCTCGGCTACAACACCGCGATGATCCCGCTCGCGTCGCTCGGGCTGCTCCAGCCCGCCCTCGCGGCCGGGGCGATGGCGTTCTCGTCGGTGTCGGTGCTGACGAACAGCCTCGCCTTCCGCCGGTACGATCCCGACGGAGACTACGCGCTCCTCGGGTTCCTGCGGCGCTGAACGCCACCGACGGTCCCTCGTCGGGCTCTCTCCCCGACTCTCTCGGCTCGCCGTCCCGAAGTCCCAAGACGGCGCGGAGCGTACGACGGCGCATGTCCACCCTCCTCGTCGTCGGCGGCAGCGGGTTCATCGGACGCGGCGTCTGTCGGTTCGCGGTCCGCGACGGCCACGAGGTCCGCAGCGTCTCGCGGGGCGGCCGCCCGGACCTCGCCGCCGACTGGGTCGACGGCGTCTCGTGGACGAGCGCCGACCTCTTCCGGCCGAACGCGTGGCGCGATCGCCTCGACGGCGTCGACGCCGTGGTTCACGCCGTCGG
Organism: Halorubrum sp. C191; assembly: GCF_002727095.1. Classification (NCBI taxonomy): domain Archaea; kingdom Methanobacteriati; phylum Methanobacteriota; class Halobacteria; order Halobacteriales; family Haloferacaceae; genus Halorubrum; species Halorubrum sp. C191. The sequence goes on from NZ_NHNZ01000094.1 coordinate 85,631, forward strand.
GACCCTCACCGAGGCGCCGACCGACGGCGTGACCTTCGAGCGCGTCAACGGCGACGCGGCCCTCCTCGCGGCGCTGGAGGCGGAGCGGGCCGGCGTCGACGCGTTCGTCTTCCTCTCCGCGGCCGGGAAGCCGCCCGGCGTCCGGAACGCCTTCCTGACGGCCAAGCGACGCGCCGAGACCGGGATCGCCGACCTCGACCTCGACGCCGTCACCCTCCGACCGGGACCGGTGTACGGGGAGGGACAGCCGCACGTTCCCGGCGTGGTCGACCGCCTCCTCCGGTTCGTCGCGAGCGCGCGGCCGATCGCGTCCCGGCTCGGCGAGTCGCGGCCGCTCTCCGTGGACACGGTCGCGCGGGCGACGTACCGCGCCGCGCTGGATCCGGACGAGCGGTTACTCGACGTCGGTGATATTCGCGAACTCGCCGGGTGAACGGCGAGAGTAATCGGGCGCGTTAGCGCGCGCTCTGCTCTTTGGCGATCTCCAGCGAGATGAAGAAGCCGAAGTAGGCGGGGATCCCCGCGAGCATGAACATGTACAGCACCCACTGCGGGGCCGCCGAGAAGGCGACGTTGTACAGCGACGACGCGAGCCCGACCCACACGAGCGCGAACAGCAGGTCCTGTAACATTCCGGTGCCGTTCTCGCTGAGTACGTGCCGGGCGCGGTCGGCGACGCTCGGGTCGGTCAGCTCGTCGTCCGGCGTCTCCGCGGCGTCCGAGTCGGGCATATGGTGAGTGGCTGAGGGGGATACGTCGGTGTTGCGGAATCGCGCGGCGTCGACCGCGCGGCGAGTCGATCCGTCCGTCGGCGAGGAACCGAACCTCGGGGTTCAGTCCTCGTCGAGGTAGTCGACGACGAGGACGGGGACGTGCGTCGAGCGCAGGGTACGCTCCGTGACGCTGCCGAGCAGGGCGCGGCGGACGCCCGCGCGGCCGTGGCTCCCCATCACGATGATGTCGATATCGTGATTCTCGGCGTAGTCGGCGATCACCTTGTGGGGTCGCCCGCCCGCGACGTGTTCGACGACGTCGACATCGCGCTCGGCGCCACGGTCGGCGACGACGCCGGTCGCCGCTTCGGCCTGTTCTTTCAGCTCGTCCATCTCGTCGAACCGACCCTGCTTGATTCGGTCCACCTGTTCGGTCCCGAGGCTGATGTTCACGGAGTCGATGTCGACGACGTACAGCGCGTGGACCTCGGCGTCGTACTTCTCCGCGAGGTCGAGGGCGTGGTCGACCGCTGCCTCCGCGACGTCGCTGCCGTCGGTGGGAACGAGGATGCGGTCGTACATTATCGCTCCTCCTCCGTCGTCTCGTCGTCAACTGCGCGACCACCGTCCGTCGCGACGTCTTCACCGCCGTCGGCGACCACGTCCTCGGCGGTCTGCTGTTGCCCCATCGGTTCGGGACTGTGACACTGGCGCACCATCCGCTTGGTCTCCAGTGGCGGTTCCGGCGTCGCCATCGAGACGACAATCGTGACGAGGAACACGAGCGGCGTTCCGATTAAAGCAGCGCCGATCGGCGGGACGTACTGGGCGTAGATCGGGACGATCGCCTGTCCGGAGCCACCGGCGATGTCGGCGAGGAAGCCCAGGTAGGCGGGCAGGACGCTGTTGATGATCGAAGTGATCCACAGCAGGAGACCGACGGACATCCCGGCCAAGGCCCCCTGGCGGTTGGTGTTCTCCCACCAGAGCCCGAGGAAGAACATCGGGAACAGCACGGTGCCGGCGAGCGAGAACGCGTAGGCGACGAGTTCACCGATGAGCGCCGGCGGGTTGAACGCGGTGACAGTGACCAGGGCGCCGATGCCGATGATGGTCGCCCGCCCGATGAGCACCTGCTGGCGCTGGGTCGCGTCGGGGTTGATGAGCTCCGAGTAAATGTCGTGTGCGACGGCCGAAGAGGCCGTGATGAACAGTCCGGCGGTCGTCGCGATGGCCGCGGCCATCCCGCCGGCGGCGACGAGGCCGACGAACCAGCGCGGCAGGCTCGCGAACTGGGCGGCCAGCACGACGATAACGTCCCCTTCCGCGCCGGACATCGCCTGTTGACCGCTGTAGACGGCGTCCGGGGAGAGGTTGTTGACCGCGGCGAACAGGTCGACGCCGAAGGCGGCCATCGCCGGCGCGGCCCAGTACAGGAGCATGATGAAGAACAGCCCCGAGACCGTCGACCACCGGGCCGTGCGCTCGTTTTTGACCGTGTAGAACCGGACCAAGACGTGCGGGAGTCCGCAGGTCCCGACGATGAGCGAGAACGCCGTCGCGACCCAGAGGTAGTAGCTGTTCCCGCCGATGAACGGTTCGGAGAACTGCCGGCTGAGTTCGCTGAACAGGGTGCCGTACTCGATCTGCGGAAGCACGGTGGAGTAGCCCTGCGAGAAGCCGACGACGTAGACGCCCGCGAGGAACGCGATGATGAGGATAACGTACTGGACGGCCATGTTCTTCGTCGCGCCCAGCATTCCGGAGAGCGCGAGGTACCCGACCGTTATGGTCATCATCACGACGATCATCGGGACGATGTCGAGCCCGAAGACGTACTGGCCGACGAGCCCCATCCCGCGGGCCTGGCCCACGGAGTAGACGTACGCGATGAGCAGCGTCGTGAACGCGGCCAGCGCGCGTGCCATCGGGGAGTTGAACCGGTCCGCGACGAAGTCCGGCGCAGTGTACTTCCCGAACCGGCGCATTTGCGCCGCGAGGAAGATGAGCAGGACGAAGTACCCGGTGGTCCAGCCGACGATGAACGCCAGCCCGTAGAATCCGGACAGCGCGACTAGCCCCGCGAGGCCGAGATACGAGGCGGCCGACATCCAGTTGGCGCCGATCGCCATCCCGTTCTCGATGTTGCCGATACCCCGGCCGGCGACCCACATGCCCTCGGCGTCCGCCACCTTGAACACGAACCCGATGACGAGGAACGAGGCCATCATCAGGAAAACGATGATCGCCGGGAGGAGCTTGAACGAGATGTCGAGCGCCTCAGCTTGAAGCGGGGCCATCATCCCTGCTGCCCCCCGTCGTCGACGCTCCCGGAGTCCGCGGGCTCCGCGGCGGTGTGTTCGATGCCGTACTTATCGTCCAACTTGTCGCGCTGACGGGCGTAGACGGCCGCCAAGACGAGGGCGCTCGTCGGCGCTCCGAAGGCGACGAGGAAGTAGTGGAGGGGGAACCCGAGCACCGGTACCGTCGTCGTCGTCATCGGCCCCGGAGCGAGCATCGTCAGTGTCACCGGGCCGAAGACGGCAAGCGCCCAGACGATGAATCCGGTCCAGACGATCCTGAGATGGTCCCGCATGTACGCGGTGCTCGGTTTCAGCAGGTTCACCTCTTCGCTGAGGTAGTCGGTGTCCCTGTGCGTCTGTGCGGCTCCGGCAGAGGCGACGCCCCCGTCGGTGGCCGCGTCGTCGGATGCGCGGCCCCCGTCGGTGACCGCGTCGTCGGATGCGCGGCCCCCGTCGGTGACCGCGTCGTCCCGTTCGCGTGAGGTATTATCTGTCATGTTTTGGCGTGAGTCGTGAGTTTGTTTATCTGAGTTTTTCGTGATAGTTGCCGTCGCGTCGTCCGTCGTGGTCGTGGCTGAGACGGATCAAAAACGGTGCGCCGAGCGCTACTCGGCGTCGGCCTTCTGCTGGATCTCCTCGACGATCTCGGGGTTCCGAAGCGTGCTCGTGTTCCCGAGCTCCTTGCCGTCGGCGATGTTCTCCAGCAGGCGGCGCATGATCTTCCCGGATCGGGTCTTCGGCAGGTCGGGCGTGAACACGACCTGCTCGGGTCGGGCGATCGGGCCGATGGCGTCTTCGACGCCCGCGACGATCGCGTCGCGGAGCTCGTCGTCGCCCTCGTAGCCGTCCTCGGTCGTCACGTAGGCGTACACCGCCTCGCCCTTGATGTCGTGATTGCCGCCGACGACGGCCGCCTCCGCCACCCCTTCGACCCCGACGATGGCGGACTCGATCTCCATCGTCCCCAGCCGGTGGCCGGAGACGTTGAGCACGTCGTCCACGCGGCCGAGGACGGTAATGTAGCCGTCCTCGTCGATCTTCGCCCCGTCCTCCGGGAAGTACACCCAGTCGTCGGGGTCGTCGCTGTCGGTGTCGGAGTACTCCGCCCAGTACTCCTCGATGTAGCGCTCGTCGTTGTTGTACAGCGTCCGGAGCATGCCGGGCCACGGCTTCTGTACCGTGAGGTACCCCGCCTTCCCGGGCTCGACCTCCTCGCCGAGCGTGTCGAGTATCTGAACGTCGAGCCCCGGCAGCGGCGGTCCCGCGGCGCCGGGCTTCATGTCCTTGACGCCGGGCAGCGTGGTCACCATCATCCCGCCGGTCTCGGTCTGCCACCACGTGTCCACGATCGGGCACTCCTCGTCCCCGATGTGCTGGTAGTACCACTTCCACGCGCGCGGGTTGATCGGCTCGCCGACCGTGCCGAGCAGGCGCAGCGAGGAGAGGTCGTGACGGTCGGGGTACTCCGCGCCCCACTTCATGAACGCGCGGATCGCCGTGGGCGCCGTGTACAGCTGGGTCGCCTCGTACTCCTCGACGATCTCCCAGAGCCGGTCCTGCTCGGGGTGATCGGGCGTCCCCTCGTACATCATCGTCGTCGTGCCGAGCGAGAGCGGCCCGTAGACGATGTAGGAGTGACCGGTGATCCACCCGATGTCGGCCGAGCAGAAGTACGTGTCATCCGGCTTGATGTCGAGGACGGACTGCGAGGTCCACGACACCCACGAGAGGTACCCGCCGGTCGTGTGTTTCACGCCCTTCGGCTTCCCGGTGGTTCCCGAGGTGTACATCAGGAACAGCATGTCCTCGGCGTCCCGGGTGACGGGCTCGACCTCGGCGCCCTCGTGGGCCGCGACGAGGTCGCCGTAGTCGAGCTGGTCGCCGCCGAGGTCGTGACCGAAGTCGTCGCCGTTCGGCCCGAGCCGGTCGACGACGACGGTCGTGGTGTCGTGGTCGACGCCCGCGAGCCCCTCGTTCGCCTTGTCGAGGTGGTCGAGCGGGTCGCCGCGGCGGTAGTAGCCGTCGCAGGTGACGAGGTACTCCGACTCCGCGGCGTTCATCCGCGTCGCGAGCGCGTCGGCCGAGAACCCGGCGAACACGACGCTGTGGGGCGCGCCGATGCGAGCGCACGCCAGCATCGCGATCGGCAGCTCCGGGATCATCGGCATGTACATCGTGACCACGTCGTCCTCCTCGACGCCCTGCTCCCGAAGGGCGGCGGCGAACTCGTTCACCTCGCGGTGGAGCTCCTCGTAGGTGTACGAGCGGTCGTCCTCGTCGACGGGCTCGCCGACCCACTCGATGGCGACCTCGTCGCCGCGGTCGTCGAGGTGTCGGTCGAGGCAGTTCGCCGACGCGTTCAGCTCGCCGCCGGTGAACCACTCGTAGAACGGCGGGTCGTCGTCGTCGAGCACCCGGTCGTAGTCGGTTTCCCACTCCAGCAGGTCGGCGGCCGTCTCCCAACACTCCGGCCAGTTCTCCTCGAACTCCTCGTATATCTCCGGGTCGGAGACGTTCGCCTGCTCGACGAACGACTCCGACGGCTCGAACACCTCTTGCTCCGCTAATCTCGCTTCCAGTTGGCCGTCTCCCTCTGTCATGGTACGGTCGTATCCAACCAATATCACCATATAAACGCTGACGCTAAATACGAAAAATCGTGATGGATACCCCGGCGAGGCGCCCTCGACCCCTACTCGTCGGCGCCGACGATCCTCCCGTCCTCGCGGGAGGCCCGATCTCCGTCCTCCTCGAAGACGCCGTCGAGCAGGGCGCGCTGGGCCTTTCGGAGGTGGTTGTGGAACGTCGGGGAGGAGACGTCCATCGCGTCGGCGACCTCCTCGGCCGTGCTGCCGCGCGGCCAGTCGAAGTACCCGCCGTGGTACGCCGCCGACAGCGCGGCCCACTGGCGGTCGGTGAACCGGTCGGCGATCCCGTCCCGCAGCGCCGACTCCGTGCGCGGCGAGCGCGCGACCGACTCCTTGCTCGCCAGCCTGACGCCCGCGAACCGGTCGCGGAGCCCGTCGGCGACGGGCCTGACGTTCGTTCCCTCCGGGAAGTCGGCGACGACGCGGACCCGCCCGTCTGCGGCCGACGCGTCGCGCACCGTCGCCCCGTGGTCGATGAGCGCCCTCACGAGCGACCCGCCCGCGAGGCGCACCGACGCCGAACACCCGTCCTCCCGGGTCTCGATCACGCGGAAGTCGGAGACGCCCCTGACTTCCTCGACGACGGTCGCGAACTCCTGCGGACCGGCCCCGTCGACGGAGAGGTACGCCCGGGAGACCTCGTCGTCGACGTCGACGGTCGAGGCCAGTTCGATCCGGCAGTCCAGCCGCTCGCTCGCCCGGGCGAGGAACGCGCCGTCGTCGGTCGCGCGGAACTCGACCTCGGTGACCGCGTCGGAGTGGAGCAGCTCCCGCCACCGGTCCGCGGTGATCAGCCGACCGAGGCAGCGTCCGAGGACCGCGAGCGAACGCGTCTCCGCGTCGTCGACCGGGTCTGCGGCGGCGGCGACGACGCAGAGCGCGCCGTGGACCGCGCCCTCGTAGGCCGCCGGCACCGCGACCGCGGGCCGGCCGCCGGTCTCCTGTCGGCCGTCGGTCGAGACCGGCGCCTCGTCGGCTATCGCGTCCTGCCACGGGCCCCGCGCGGACACGTCGCGCTCCGCGAGCGTCGCCCGGTCGACGCCCGCGGTCGCGGCGATCTCGACCCGCTCGCCCCCGACCGCCCGACGGGCGAACCACGCCTCTGTCCAGCGGTCCGCCTCGGTCAGCCCGGCGGCGACGGCGGCGACGGGGTCTGACGGCCCGGACTCAGTGAGCGCCTCGAACCCCGGGAGGACGGTCGTCCCGGTCCGCCCGACGGTGGCGTCGGCGTCGGCGCCGGCGTCGACGGCGAGGGCGGCCGCCAGCGCCTCCCCGTCGAGCGGGTCGAGGTACGGGTCGAGCGTGCCGAGCGACTCCCAGCCGCCGGCGTCGCGGACGGCGCGCGGGTCGACATCTCGGTCGACGAGGTGCCGTCTGGCGAACGTCTTCCGGAGGGCGCTCGGCGTGACCCGCTCCTCGGGGGCGGCGTCGGTGCGATTCGTCGCTCGCGCCGCTGTCTCGCGCACGATCATCTGGACCCGGCGGGGCGAGACGTCGACGTACGGGTCGTCCGCGCCGAGCCCCTCGCTCGTCGCGTACCGGTCGAGGTCGGCGGCCAACGAGGCCGGAACGACGGTCTCGCGGTCGATCCGCTCGTCGATGTCGGCCGGCGGCGCCCCGTCTCCGTCCTCACGCTCGCCGTCCTCGGCCGCCGGTACCGCGAGGAGCCGCGCGCCGGCGCCCGACTCCGCCTCGTGGAGGTGTCGCGGGGCGACGCGGGTTATCTCCTCCGTCCGGAGGCCGGCCTCGCCCGCCAGCCTGACGACGAGCGCCGCTCGATACGTCTCCGCGGCGGTGACGAGCGCGTCGTAGGCGTCCGCGTCGAGTCCGTCGACCATTCGTTTCGTGAACCAATAAGAAGCCGAAACAAAACTGTTCCGGAAACGCGGGTCTCGGTCCCCTGAGCTACCGCGTCGTCGCGAGATTCCTCCGTTCGGAAACGACGTTCCGGAGAAGTACTTCGCATCTGCTCGCATTCCCGAAATACTTCCGCCCGCACCCTCGCCAACGCGATCCCGCCCCGACATCCCGACACGCCGACGCGGCAAAAGTGGCTGTACGGTCGGTGGCAGCAGACGGAAGCCGACCGGTGCGGAACGTTCGCCGGCGTCGCGGGCGGGTGGCGGCGACCGAAACTACGGCCGGCTGTTCTCGTCTCTGACGGTCGACTCGATCTCGCCCACGACCTCCGGGTTCCGGAGCGCGCTCACGTCGCCGAACTCCTCGCCGCGGGCGATGTCCTCCAGCAACCGTCGCATGATCTTCCCGGAGCGCGTCTTCGGAAGTTCCGGGGTGAACACGATCCGGTCCGGGCGGGCCACGTCGCCGACCGCCCCCGCCAGCCGGTCGGCGACGGCGTCGCGGAGCCCCTCGTCGGGCTCGACGCCGCTCTTCGTCGTCACGTACGCCACGATGCGGCCGTCGCCGTCGCCGACGACGGCGGCCTCGGTCACGCCGTCGGCGTCGACGATGGCCGCCTCCAGCTCCCCGGTGTTGAACCGCTGGGCGCGGACGTTGATCACGTCGTCGACGCGACCGAGGATCGTGACGTAGCCGTCCTCGTCGACGGTCGCGCCGTCGCCGGTCCGGTAGCGCCAGCCGTCCTCGCCCCTGAGCCAGTACTCCCGGAGGTAGCGCTCGTCGCCCTCCCGGAGCCCGCGCAACATTCCGGGCCACGGCGACGCGAGCGCGAGGTACCCGGACTCGCCGGGATCGACCGGCTCGCCGTCCTCGTCGACGACGCGGGCGTCGATCCCGGGCAGCGGCGGGCCGACCTTCCCCGGTTTCATGGGGGTTATCCCGGGGAGGGTGGCAAGCGCGATGGCCCCGGTCTCAGTCTGCCACCACGTGTCGACGACCGGCGCGTCGCCGCCGCCGACGTGCTCGCGGTACCAGCGCCACGCCTTCGGCGTGATCGACTCGCCGACCGTCCCGAGCAGGCGGATCGACGAGAGGTCGTGCGACTCGGGGTACTCCGCGCCCCACTTCATGAACGACCGGATCGCGGTCGGTGAGGTGTAGAAGACGCTCACCGCGTTGCGCTCGATCAGGTCCCAGACGCGGTCGCGGTCGGGGTAGTCGGGCGATCCCTCGTACAGCACCGTGGTCGTCCCGGTCGCGAGGGGGCCGTACACCCCGTAGGAGTGCCCGGTGATCCAGCCGATGTCGGCGGCGCACCAGTAGGTGTCGTCCGGGCGCACGTCCAAGACCTTCCGCGTCGTCCACGCGACGTGCGCGAGGTAGCCGCCCGTCGCGTGCTCGACCCCCTTCGGCCGGCCGGTCGTGCCCGAGGTGTACATCACGAACAGCAGATCCGTCGCGTCCCGGGCGACCGGCTCGACGGTCTCGCCGTCGTGCGCGTCGACGAGCGCGCCGTATTCGTGTTCGTCGTCGCCGAGCGAGACGGCCAGCTCGTCGCCGAGGCGATCGACGACGACGGCGGCCGACAGCTCGCTCTCGGCGCGGATCCGGGCGTTGTCCGCCTTCGATTTCTGGTTGAACGCGTCCTCGCGGCGGTAGTAGCCGTCGCAGGTGATCAGGTACTCGGAGTCGGCCGCGTCGATCCGGGTCGCGAGCGCCTCCGCGGACAGCCCCGCGAAGACGACGTTGTGCGGCGCGCCGATGCGAGCGCACGCCAGCATCGCGATCGGTAGCTCCGGGACCATCGGCAGGTACAGCGTGACCACGTCGTCCTCCTCGACGCCGAGGTCGCGGAGCCCGGCCGCGACCGCGTTCACCTCGCGGTGGAGGTCGAGGTAGGTGTACGACCGGCGCTCGCCGCGCTTGCCGAACCACCGGATCGCGAGCTGGTTCCGGCGGTCGTCGAGGTGGCGGTCGACGCAGTTCGCCGCGGCGTTGAGCCGCCCGTCCGGGAACCACTCGTAGAACGGCGGCTCGGAGTCGTCGAGGACCGTCTCGTACTCGCGGTCCCACGTCAGGAGGTCGGCCGCCGCGCGCCACGCGTCAGGCCCCTCCCGCTCGAACCGCTCGTACACACCCGGGTCATCGGCGGCGGCTCGCTCCAGGAAGTCGGCCGGCGGCGGGACGACGTCCTCGTCGCCGTCTGTCAGCCGCCCCCCGCCACCGGAGTCGTCCATACCACGTGATGGCCCGCGGAGGAACGTATACTTTGTCCGACCGCTCGCCGGGCGAAACGGTCCGGGCAGGACGGTCCGGCCGGAGCGGTCTGCGCGGGGCCGGGCGGCGGTCGGACGGTCTTCGGCGAGCGCCCGACCCGCGGCGGTCAGGCCGACTCTTCGGCGGGCGCCGCCGCCATCTCGGCAGCCTTCGCTCGGGCGCGGGCGACTATCGAGGGCTTCGCCTCGAAGTCGACGGTCACCTGGTCGCCCGCGTACGTCTCCTCGGCGACGTACCCGTGGTCGTGGACCCACGAGACGAGGCTCATCGCCTCGTCGGAGACCGGGAGGACGAGCCGCTCGCGCTCCCAGTCGGGAAGTTCGTCCTCGACCCGGTCGCGGAGTTCGGCGACCCCGGCGCCCGTCTTCGCCGAGACGGCGATCGGGTCGGGCGCGACGCCGGAGAGCGCGGCGCGCTTGTCGGCGAGCGCTCCCGGCTCCAGCCGGTCGATCTTGTTGAACACGGTGACGACCGGGGCCTCGTTGCGCTCGTAGAGGGTGTCGTGGCTCGTGACGAGCTTCTCGCGCATGGCCTCGACCGGCTCGCTCGCGTCGACGACGAGGAGGACGAGGTCGGCGCGGTACACCGAGTCGAGCGTCGACTCGAACGACTCCACGAGCCAGTGGGGGAGGTCCGCGATGAACCCCACCGTGTCCGTCAGCAGCACGTCGCGCTTCTCCATCTCGGCCCGGCGCGTCGTGGTCCCGAGCGTCGTGAACAGCATGTCCTGCGACTCCGCGGTGGTGTCGAGGTCGCGGTGACGCTCGGCGTTCTCGTCGACCGCCAGCTCGTCCGCGAGCCGGCGCATCAGCGTCGACTTCCCGGCGTTGGTGTACCCCGCGAGCGCGACGAGGTCGAAGCCGGAGTCGCGGCGCTGCTCGCGGCGCGCCTCCTCCTTCTCCGCGATCGACGCCAGCTCGTCGCGGATCTCGGATATCTGTCGTTTGATGTCGCGCTCGACGCTCTCGTCGTACTCGCCGAGCCCCATGAACCCGGGGCGCTCGTCGCGCTTCGCGAGGCTCGCCTTCGCCTCCGCCCGGGGGAGCTCGTAGCGAAGCTCCGCGAGCTCGACCTGGAGCTGCGCCTTCCGCGTGTTCGCGCGCTGGCCGAATATCTCGAGGATGAGCGTGAATCGGTCGACCACCTCGACGCCTTCGGGGAGCTTCCCGCCGACGTTGAACGTCTGGTACGGCCCCACGTCGTTGTCGATGATCACCGCGTCAGCGTCGGCGCGCCGGACGAGGTCTCGCAGCTCCGCAACCTTCCCCTCGCCGAACATGAACGCGGCATCCTCGGTCCGGGTCTGGGTGAGTTCGCCGACCACGTCGTAGCCCGCCGCCGCCGCTAACTGACGGATCTCGGAGAGGTCGGCCGCACCGGAGTCGACGCGTTTGGCGACGACCGCTCGGCGTCCGTCGGTTCCTGAGTCGGCGTCGGCCGCCCCCACTCCGGCGCCGTCGCTCATCGGAGGAGGTCCCGGACCGCGTACGCGGCGTGGTGTGCTGCCTGCACTGTCTCGCGCTCGCCTATGCTCTCGACGTATTTAAACTCGGGCTGGAAGCTGAGTCCGACGCGGTCGGCCGGCTCCTCGTAGAACTCGCCGCCCTCGGCGACGATCGGACCGTCGGGCGGCGCGGGGAGGTCGCCCACCGCGTCGGCAGCGAGCGCGACGGTCGCCTCCAGCGTCGGCCCCTCGCGCGCGGCGGCGAACCCCATCCCTTCCACGGAGCGGACCCGGGAGGAGTCGATCCGCGCGTGGACCGCGGCCGCGACCATCAGGTACTCGCCGTCTTCCTCGTGACGGCCGCTGATGTCCACGCCGACGACCTCAGGGGCGGGAACCGTCCACCACCGTTCGACCGGCGCGCGCGTTCGCGTCGACTGCTCGTGCGTCCATGCGAGTCCGTACGTGGGCCGTCGAGTTGAACGTTTTCGTGGGTCGCCGCGCAGAGCGGCCCGGCGGCCCGAACGGCACGGTCAGTTCCGGAGGCTGTCGACGACGTCCGCGACGCGGTCGACCGCCTCGTCGACGTCGCCCTCGTCGACGTCGAGGTGAGTCGTGAACCGCGTCGTGTAGTCGTCGAACTCGACGCAGCCGACGCCGGCGTCCTTACAGGCCGCGTAGAGCGACTCGGCCGGGATGCCGGCCGCCTCGGTGTCCGCCACGACGATATTCGTGTCCGGCGCGGGCGCGTCGACGCCGTCGAGCGCGTCGAGGCCGGCCGCGAGCCGCTCCGCGTTTGCGTGGTCCTCCGCGAGGCGGTCGACGTTCTCCAGCGCGCGGAGCGCCGGCGCGGCGATCATCCCGGCCTGGCGCATCCCGCCGCCGAACAGCTTGCGGACCCGGCGGGCGTCCTCGATAAACGCCTCGTCGCCGGCGAGGATCGAGCCGACCGGGGCGCCGAGCCCCTTCGAGAGACAGAACGTGACGCTGTCGGCGTGGGCGACGATCTCGCTCGCGTCGACGCCGAGCGCGACCGCGGCGTTGAAGACACGCGCGCCGTCGAGGTGGACCGGCACGTCGGCCTCGCGGGCGGCCTCGGCCGCGGCCGCGATCCGGTCGACCGGGACCGCGATCCCGCCGCGGTAGTTGTGGGTGTTCTCCACGGTGAGGAGACCGGTCCCGGGGCGGTGGAGGTCCTCGTCGACGAGCCCCTCACGGACCGCCTCGGGGGTCGGGACGCACCGCTCGCCGGCGTCTATCGTCCGCGTCTGGACGCCGGAGAGCTTCGCCGCCCCCGCCAGCTCCCAGCGGTAGATATGCGACTCGCGCTCCAAGAGGAGCTCTTGGCCCGGCTCCGTGTGCGCGTGGACCGCGATCTGGTTGGCCATCGTCCCAGAGGGGACGTACAGCGCGGCCTCGGTGCCGACCGCGTCGGCGGCCTGGCGCTCTAACTCGTTGACCGTCGGGTCGTCGCGGTACACGTCGTCGCCGACCTCGGCGGTCGCGGCCGCGTCGCGCATCTCCTCGGAGGGCGTCGTGACGGTGTCGGACCGCAGGTCGATGAACTCGTCGTCGGACATCTGTTGTAGGCCCTACCGCGGCGCCGGGCATATATCCCGCGCTCGGCGAGCGAGCGGCGCAGCGAACACGGGGCGGAAGATCCGCGCTCGGCGCGGTCGGTTCCGCGTTCGGTCCCTTCTTATTGACCGAGATCGATCCGTAACGTATGGCAACGGAAGCCGCGACAGACGACGCAGCCGACGCACCGGACGCCTACGGCGCGCTCCTCGACCGCGTCCAGCGGTGGAACGCGGTCGGGAGCGCCTCCGGCGTCCTCGGCTGGGACCAGCAGGTGATGATGCCCGAGGGCGGCACGCCCGCGCGGTCGAAGCAGCTCTCGGCGCTCTCCTCGGTCCACCACGACATGGTCACCGCCGACGAGACGGGCGAACTGCTCGACGAACTCGACGACGCCGACCTCACGGACGAGCAGGCCGCGGTCGTCCGGGAGGTCCGCCGCGAGTACGAGCGCGCCGACGCCGTCCCGGTCGAACTCGTCGAGGAGATCTCCGAGACGGGCTCCGAGGCGCTTCAGGCGTGGGAGGAGGCGAAGGCCGAGAACGACTTCGAGACCTTCGCGCCGTACCTGGAGAAACACGTCGAGCTGAAGCGGGAGTACGCGGAGCACATCGATCCCGACCGGGACCCCTACGAGGTCCTCTTCGAGGAGTTCGAGCCGTGCCTCTCGATGGAGCGCGCGGAGTCGATCCTCACCGAGCTCCGCGAGGCGCTCGTCCCGATGATCGAGGAGATCCGCGCGTCCGATGTCGACCTCGCCGTCGACACCTTCGAGGGGACCTTCCCCGAGGACGAGCAGGAGTCGCTCTCGCGAGAGGCGCTCGAGCTCGTCGGCTACGACTTCGACCGCGGCCGTCTCGACGTCTCCTCGCACCCGTTCACGTCCGGGAACCAGTTCGACTGCCGGGTGACGACCCGGTTCGACGAGACCGACCCGCTCGGCGCGGTCGGCTCGACGATCCACGAGTTCGGCCACGCGCAGTACAACCTCGGGCTCCCGCAGGAGCACTTCGGCACGCCGCTGGGCACGTCGCGCGACCTCTCGGTCCACGAGTCGCAGTCGCGACTCTGGGAGAACCACGTCGGCCGGAGCGAGGCGTTCTGGCAGGAGTTCCTCCCCGTCTTCCAGGAGCACTTCCCGCAGACTGAGGACGCGACGGTCCGCGACGCCTACGAGGCGTTCAACCAGGTGTACGAGGACAATCTCATCCGCGTCGAGGCCGACGAGCTCACCTACCACCTCCACATCGTCGTCCGGTTCGAGATCGAGCGCGACCTGATCCGCGGCGACCTCGACGTCGAGGACGTGCCCGAGGTCTGGAACGACAAGTACGAGGAGTACCTCGGTATCCGTCCCGAGAACGACGCGGAGGGGTGTCTCCAGGACATCCACTGGAGCCACGGCAACTTCGGCTACTTCCCGACCTACTCGCTCGGTTCCGTGATGGCCGCGCAGCTGTTCGAGGCCGCCGAGGCCGAGATCGACGACCTCGACGCGAAGATCGCCGAGGGCGAGTTCGGCGACCTCCGCGACTGGCTCGGCGAGAACGTCCACCGGCACGGCGCCCGCTACGAGACGAACGAACTGGTGGTGCGCGCGACCGGCGAGGACTTCTCCGCCGACGCCTTCCTCGACTACGTCGACGAGAAGTACGGCGAGCTGTACGGGATCTGAGGCGCCGTCGAGCGCTCCGAACCCGCTTTTCTACCACCGTCGACGGTCCTCGGCGAGACGCGCTCGTGCGTCAGAACGACCGGTCCGTCGCGGCGGCGTCCGCGTCGAACGCGCCGACGGTCTCCACTGCGGCCGCCCCCGCAGCGTTGCCGACCGTCGCCAGCCGGCGGAGGTCCGACGCACCGCCGTGCCGCGCGGCGAGGACAGCGCCCGCGAACGCGTCGCCGGCGCCGGCCGGTGTGGCAACCGTCGCCGAGGGGGGAGCGACGGTCAGGCGCTCCGTGACGGCCCCGTCGTCGATCCGCATCGCCCGCGTCGCGTCGCCGCCGTCGGTGACGAACGCCGTCGCGGAGTGGTCCGCCGGGAGCAGTTCGAGCAGGCCCGCCGGCGTCGGCTCGACGCCGGCCACCGCGAGGTCGTCCGTCCCGGCGAACAGCAGGTCGCAGCGCGGGAGGACCTCTCGCAGCGCGTCTCGGTACTCTTCCGGGCCCGACCACTGGTTCGGACGCCCGTTGAGGTCGAACGCGACGCGGGTGCCGCGCTCCGCGGCCGCCGCGGCGAGGCGGCGGACCGTCGCCCCGTTCACCGCGGCCGGCAGCGTGACTCCCTCCAGCAGGATCCACTCGTACGAGGCCGCGAACGACGCCGGATCCTCCGGTGGTGTGAACCCGTAACAGCTTCCGGCCACCCACGCGTTCCATTCCTCGTCGCCCGCCGCCCCGGCGTACAGCGTCAGCGGTGACGGCGCGTCGACCCGCGCGAGGCGTTCCGTGCCGACCGGGCCGTTCGCGAGGTCCCCGGCGGCGGCCGCCCCGAGCACGTCGGTCCCGACGTTCGTGACGAGGTCGACCTCGCAGCCGGCCGTAGCGGCCCATCGGGCGGCGTTCGTCGCCGTGCCGCCGACGTGCCACTCGAAGCCGCTCCCGGGCGCGATCGGTCCGCCGTCCGTGGGGTAGAGGTCGACCGTCGTGTCGCCGACGACCGCCACTCCTCGGTCGCTGTCACTCACTGTCGCACCGTGTTCGCTACGCTGTAGCGGTACCCGCATGAATCTATCCACTCGATTCCCCCTCAGCCGCGCCCGCGATCCGGCCACCCATGGCCGAGACCGAGCGTGCGTCCGGCTGTGGGATATTTCCGGCCGGAGGGCGTCCCCGATCCATATGTCGCAGCCGCATTCCGAGGTCGACCTCAAGCCGGACCTGACCGACGACGTCGCCCTCATCACGGGCGCGAACCGCGGTATCGGAGCCGAGATCGCAGCGGGTCTCGCGGAACTGGGAGCGACCGTGTACGCCGGGGCCAGAGACCCGAACGACGTCACCGCGGCGGACCAGCGCGCCGTCGAACTGGACGTGACCGACGACGGGCAGATCCGGGCGGCGGTCGACCGGATCGAACGAGAGCGGGGGTCGTTGGACGTTCTGGTGAACAACGCCGGGATCTTCTCCCGGTCGGGACCGCTTCACGAGATGGACGAGGCCGACTTCGACCGGACGATGGCCGTGAACCTCCGCGGCCCGGTCCTGCTGACGAAGCGGGCGCTGCCGCTGCTTCTGGACGGCCCCGGCGGGCGCGTGGTCTCCATGTCGTCGGGCCTCGGACGCTTCACGGAGGGACGAATGGAGGGCGAGTATCCGCCGTACCGGCTGTCGAAGGTCGGTCTCGGAGGGTTGACGGCCTACCTCGACGGGGAGTACGGCGATCGGGGACTCATCGCCAACGCTGCCTCCCCCGGGTGGGTTCGGACTGACATGGGCGGGGACGGTGCGCCCCGCCCGCCGTCGAAAGGGGCCGAGACCCCGGTGTGGCTCGCCAGGTTCGCACCGGGGAGCCCGGGGGGACTACTCTGGAAGGACCGCGAGCGGGTCCCTTGGTGAGGGCGACGCGGACGCCCCAAGGGGCCGTCCCCGCACTCGCTCCGCGCTTATCCCAGCCGGAACCCGGTCATCAGGACGATGAGCACGAGCATCATCGCTCCCTCGAACAGTCCGACGACGAGGTTCTTCTTCTCGATCGATTCGAGCCGCGAGGCGTCCGGATCCGGCGACAGCGTCTCGTAGTAGGCGCTGAGCTGGAGCCGGTGCGGCACGGCGATCCCGAACGCGAACAGCCCCCAGCCGAGTGCGAGCGCGGCCCCCGACCACGCGCCGCCGAAGCCGTAGCCGAGGCCGAGGTCGGGCGTCAACAGCACCGTTCCGGACAGCACCGTCGTCAGCGAGAAGCCGACGAGGAAGAAGACCGCCTTCGGCACCAGCGTCGTCGTGACCGCGGCCGACGCCTCCTCGCCGAGACCACCGAGCGTCGGACCGATGATCGCCGGGAAGATCAGCGCGAACCCGAACCAGACCGCCCCGGCCGCGACGTGCGTGTAGAAGAGCAGTTCGGTGCTCCCGAGCGCGAGGCTCGCCCCGAGGAACGCCAGCGGGACGAGGAGGCTCCCGGCCGCGAACGCCGGATTCGCGGCCCGGGCGAGGTGTTGGACTCGATCGACGAACCCCTGTTCGACGATGCGGCGATCGGTCTCGTTAGCGACTGCCATGCCGTCTGATAACAATCAACTCTAAAATGCGTTCTGGTCGACACGAACGCGGCCGGTTTCCGCCGCGGCGGTCACTTCTCGATGATGCTCTCCTCGACGGCCTCGCCGAAGTGGCGCGCGACGTCCTCGTAGTAGACGAGCGCCTCGTCGCCCGGCTTGACCTCGGTGACGGCCTTGCGGCCCTCGCCCGTCGCGATCTTCACGGTCTCGGCGTTCTGGATGAGCGTCTCGATCCGGTCGGTCCCGTCCTCCGTCTCGATCTCCGCTTGGATCCGGAACATCGGGCGCTTCTCGATCTTTACCCGGCCCACGACCGCCTCGCGGGTGTGGCCGTCTGTGTCGACGACCTGGACCTCGTCGCCGCTCGACAGTTCGGCGAGGTAGTTGGTGCCGCCCTCCGAGTTGCGGACGTAGGCGTGGACCGCCCCCGCGTTCACGCGGAACGGCCGCGAGGCGACGTACGGCGACTCCGCCGTCTCGGCGTGGACGAAGAAGAGCCCGCGAGACATCGAGCCGACGAGCATCCCCTCGCTGTCGTCCATTAGCGACCCCGTGTCGATACAGACCCGGTCGGCCCTCCCGGTCTGTTCGATCTCGGTCACCTCGGCGTAGCGGAGATCGAGCGTCTCGCGGTCCGCGGCGTCGCGGGCCTGGACCGCGCCGCGGATCTCGTCGGGTGAGTCGGCGTCGAGGAGGACGCCGTCGGCGCCGATCTCCAGCGTCTCGAAGGCGGTCCGGGCCTCCGCGGCCGTCGTCGCGCCGGCGACGAGGTGGGTCTCCTCGCCGACGCGGGCGATCAGGTTCTCCAGCGGGATGATCGACCAGTCCTCGCCCACGATCACGGTGAACTCGGCGTCGTCGGCGGCGGCCTCGGCGAACGCCTCGTACCCTGTGCCGAGGATGCGGACGTATGCGCCCTGCGCGCGGTCGTCGCGGCGGCGCAGCGTGGTCAGGTCGGCCGACCCGGAGAGGTCCTCCGGCATGTCGATCGTCCCGTCGCCCTCCCCACCCTTCCCGACGAAGTACGCGTCGGCCTCGGCGTCGCTCTCGGCGTCGTCGATCACGTCCGCGTCCGATCGGAAGGCGGCCACGTTCACGTCGCCCAGCTCCCGGACCCGGCCGACGTCCCCCTCGTCGACGAGCACCCAGTCCGCGCCGGCCTCGATGGCGGCGGTGACCCGTCGCTTGCGCGCCTCCCAGTCGCCGACGGCGCCGTCGGCTTTGACCCAGACCGTGCGTGTCATTGTCGGAACCTCACGGCGCGGCGGCTTGAAAACTGCGAAAGGAACAGGGAGTCCGACCGGATCTCGCACGGTCGACCGCGGGCGCTCGGCCTGCCCTCAGGCCTCGACGAACCCGCCCGCCCGCAGCGCCTCGTCGACGCCGGCGTCGTCGTGGACGACCGCCGACACCGCTCTCGCGATCCCCTCCGGGTCGTCGTGCTGGAAGATCGACCGCCCCATCGACACCCCGGCGGCGGCGCCGTCCATCGCGCCGCGTACCATCTCGACCGTCTCCCGGTCGGTGCCCTTCGAGCCGCCGGCGATGACGACGGGGAGCCGCGTCGACTCCGTCACGCGGGCGAACGAGTCGCCGTCGCCCGAATACCCGGTCTTCACCACGTCGGCGCCGAGCTCCTCGGCGAGCCTGACGGCGTGTCCGAGGGCCTCCGGGTCGGACTCGTCGACGCCCGGGCCCCGGGCGTACGCCATCGCGAGGACGGGGAGCCCCAGCCGCTCCGCGTCGGCGGTCAGCTCCGCGAGGTCCTCGATCTGGTTCGGCTCGTACTCCGAGCCGACGTTGATGTGGAAGGAGACGGCGTCGGCGCCCGCCCGGACCGCGTCCGCCGCCGTGCCGGTGACGCGCTTGTCGCTCTCGTCAGGGCCGATCGTCGTCGAGCCGTTGAGGTGGACGATGTACCCCGCGTCGTTCTTGTTCGGGTGGACGCGCTCCGCGATCCCGCGCTGGGTGAGCACCGCGTCCGCCCCGCCGCTGGTGACGCCGTCGATCGTCGACTCGATGTCGACGAGCCCCTCGACGGCGCCCATCGTGATCCCGTGGTCCATCGGGACGATCAGGTAGCGGTCGTTCGTGGAGATGCGGTCGAGTCGTGCCGAGAGTCCTGCTGTCATAGTGGGGTGGGTCGTTGTGTGAGAGTGTGGCAATCGTAGGTAAGTGGGTTTCGTTCGGGGACGTATTGGCTCCGAGGCGCCAGGATCAGACCGACTCTGTCGCCTCGGCCCGCGAGCGGCGGCCGCGCTCCGCGCCCTCGGTCAGTTCGCGGGAGAGCGCCTCCAGCCGGTCGGCGACCGCCGCGGTCGGGAGGTCCTCCGCGACGCCCTCGGCGACGATGTCGACCAGCGCGGAGCCGACGATGATCCCGTCGGCGCCGCCAGCGACGATCCGCTCGGCGTGCTCGCCGGACGAGATGCCGAACCCGACCGCCTTCGGCACGTCGTACTCGCGGAGCCGGTCGAGGCTCGCCGTGGTCTGGTCTGAGACGTCGTCTCGGGCGCCGGTCGTCCCGAGCCGGGCCTGGACGTACACGTAGCCCGAGACGCGCTCCATGAGCCGGTCGAGGCGGTCCGCGCGCGTCGTCGGCGCGACGATGAAGACGAGGTCGAGCCCGAACTCGTCGCAGGCCTCGCGCAACGGGTCCGCCTCCTCGGCCGGCAGGTCGGGGACGACGAGGCCCTGAATCCCGGCCGCGGCGGCGCGCTCGACGAAGGGCCGCGGTCCCTCGCCCTCACCGTACTGGTAAATGAGATTGTAGTACGTCATACAGACTAACGCGGCGTCCACGTCGAGGTCCTCCGCGAACGCGAAGAACCGCTCCGGCGTCATCCCCGCGTCGAGCGAGCGGACGAGCGCCTCCTGTATCGTCGACCCCTCCGCGATCGGCTCGGAGAAGGGGAGGCCGAGCTCGATCACGTCCGCGCCGCCGCGGTCGAGCGCCTCGACGTACGCCTTCGACGACTCGTAGTCCGGATCGCCGACGACGAGGTACGGGACGTAGGCCGGGCCGTCCGCGAACGCCGCGGCGATCGCCGAGGAGTTGGCGGGCTCCCCCATTCAGATTCCCTCCGTGAACATCGACATGTCCGGCGCGTTCGGCACGTCCCGCTGGTCGGTCTCCTCGATGGCGGCGTCGAGGTCCTTGTCGCCGCGCCCCGAGACGTTCACGATCACGCGCTCGCCGAGGTCCTCGTGGTGCTCCTCGAGGTAGCCGAACGCGTGCGCCGTCTCCAGCGCCGGGATGATCCCCTCCGTGTTCGAGAGCCGGTGGAACCCCTCCAAGGCGGCGTCGTCGTCGACCGCGACCGGGTCGACGCGGCCCTCGTCGACGAGGTACGCGAGCTCCGGACCGACGCCGGCGTAGTCGAGCCCGGAGGAGACGGAGTGGCTCTCCATGATCTGCCCGTCCGAGTCCTGGAGCAGCTTCGTCCGCGCCCCGTGGAGGACGCCCTCGTCGCCCGCGTACAGCGACGCGGAGTTCGGCGCGACGCCCTCCTCCTCGTCGACTTCGAGGGTGGAGCCGCCCGCCTCGACCGCGTGGAGGGCGACGGACTCGTCGTCGACGAAGTCGGCGAACGTGCCCATCGTGTTCGACCCGCCGCCCGCGCAGGCGACCACGTCGGTCGGGAGCCCGCCCGTCTTTTCGATCGCTTGCTCGCGCGCCTCCTCGGAGATGACCGCCTGGAAGTCGCGGACCATGACCGGGAACGGGTGCGGGCCGACGATCGACCCGATCACGTAGTGGGTGTCCTCGACGGTCTCCGCCCAGTCGCGCATCGTCTCGGAGATGGCCTCCTTGAGGGTGCCGCGCCCGGTGGTGACGGGCTTGACCTCCGACCCGTTGAGCTTCATCCGGAACACGTTGGGGCGCTGGCGGTTGATGTCGCGCTCGCCCATGTAGATCGTACAGGGCATGTCCAGGTGCGCGGCCGCCATGGCCGTCGCGGTGCCGTGCTGGCCGGCGCCCGTCTCCGCGATGATGCGCTCTTTGCCCATGTACTTCGCCAAGAGGACCTGCCCGAGCGCGTTGTTCAGCTTGTGGGCGCCGCCGTGGAGGAGGTCCTCGCGCTTGAGGAACACCTCCGTGTCGTAGCGCTCCGAGAGCCGGTCGGCGCGCTGGAGCGGCGTCGGCCGCCCGCCGAACGCCGCGAGCCGCTCGCGGAACTCGTCCATGAACCCGTCCTCGTTGTTCAGGACGTAGCGCTCGTACGCGTCGGCCAGCTCCTCGATGGCGGGCATCAGCGCCTCCGGGACGTACTGGCCGCCGTACCGGCCGAACTTCCCGTCGTCGCGCCCGCGCTCGCGGCCCGGTCGTCGCGAGGGCACCGCGCCGTCCGTTGCTTCCGTCGTCCGCGTGTCGGTCTCGCTCATGTGGGTGTCTCCGTTGTCTCCGTCGCGTCGTCGTCCGCGGCCGCCGCGTCATCGCCGTCCGCGGTCGCCTCGTCGCCGCCGGCCTCCGTCCGCACCAGTTCGCGGGTGTTCGCCGCCACGTCGCCGTCCATGATCGCGCTCCCGACGAGCAGCGCGTCGGCGCCCGCGGCCCGCATCCGGCGGACGTCGGCGGGCGATCCGATGCCGCTCTCGGCGATCAGCGTGACCTCGTCCGGGACGTGGGGCGCCACGGACTCGAAGGTTCCGAGGTCGACGACTAGCTCCGCGAGGTCGCGGTTGTTCACGCCGATCGTCGTCGCGCCCGCGTCGAGCGCGCGCTCCAGCTCCTCCCGGTCGTGGACCTCGACGAGGACCTGGAATCCCCGGTCTCGGGCGGCCTCGAGCAGTGTCGGGAGGTCGTCGCCGACGAAGCGGGCGATGAGCAGGACCACGTCGCTCTCGACGGCGTCGAGCTGCGCCTCGTCGACGACGAAGTCCTTCCGGAGGACCGGTACGTCCACCGCGTCGCGCACGCGCTCGAGGGTGTCGACGCTCCCGCCGAAGTGCCCCGGCTCGGTGAGCACGCTCAGCGCGGCCGCCCCGCCGGCGACCATCCCCTCCGCGAGCGCGACGGGGTCGTCCTCGCGGCTTCCCTCGGTCGTCGGGCTCGTGGGCTTCACCTCGGCGATAAGCGGGACGCGGTCCTCGGCGTCGGCCCGTTCGAACGCGGCCGAGAGGTCGCGCGGCGAGACCGAGATGTCCCCGTCGGCTCCCCGGGCCGCGCTCGCCCGCTCCCGGGCGCCGGACAGGATCGACCTGACCGCCGGCGCCAGCTCGTCTGGATCGTCCATTACTATACACTAATGTACGTATCTGTTCATAAGGCTTGCGGGGGCGGCCGGGACGCCGTAGCTTCTCACAGAGAAGCCGAACACGTTCCCGTGCCGATGACTTAAGTGATTCACCCTTCCAACGAAGGGTATGAGCCTGTCCGGTACGTCCGGCGTCTTCGCCCGGCAGTTCGACGAGATCGGTCGGACCGTCCAGATCGGGTTCGCCGGCGGTCGCGTCATCTCGGTGTCGTTCCCCGCCGAGCACCCCGGCGACGCCGACGGCGACCACGACCTGTTAGACAGGATCGACGCGTACCTCGGCGGCGAGCGCGACGAGTTCGCCGAGGTCGCGCTCGGCCTCACGGTTCCGACGGACCGGCGCGAGGCGCTGGAGGCGCTCCGGAGCGTCCCGTACGGCGAGGAGGTCTCCGTGAGCCGACTCGCGCGGCTCGGCGGGTTCGACCCCGACGACCCGGACGACCTGGAGGTCGTGACGGGAGCGCTCGCCGACAACCCGATCCCGGTCCTGCTGCCGGACCACCGGGTGAGCGGCGGGCCGTACGCGACGCCGAGCGACGTGCGGAGCGAGCTCCGGCGCGTCGAGGGAATCTCTCGGTAACGGCACCCCGGCGTCAGCGCGCGAGACCGGCGTATCGCGTATAAGAATTCTTTGTTATCGTTCATTATAGATACACGACCGAGTCAGCTCTAATACCGCCGCGCCCGGGCCGTTACAACTGTCGTTGGTGATTCGATATGAACGGTGAGAAGCGAACGGGAGCGGAGACGGACGGACCGATGACTGCGATGTCGCGTCGGGGGGCGCTCGGCTTCCTCGGAGTTGCCGGGTTCGCCGGGTTGTCGAGCACGACCGCGAGCGCGAAGCAGAGGAAGGGTAACGGAAACGGCGGGAACGGAAACGGCGGGGGCGGCAACGGTGCCAGCGCGGAGATCAACGTCTTACCGAACCCGAACTTCATCACGAACGCAGCCGGGGAGGTCCCGCCGTTCGACCCGGACGTTGAACTGTTCGATCCGGCGCCGGTCTCGATCCCGCTCGACGAGATCATCGAGGGAAGCGAGGAGTACGACTCGACGCTCGGTCGCTCGCTGAACGACGGGAAGCATCAGGTCGTCCGACCGCCGGCGGGGTACGACCGCGAGGAGGGGTACGACGGCTCGTGGGCCCCGGTGACGTGGGGCGAATACGGCGCGGTCGGCGGAACGGCGACCGTCGGCGGCGTGAAGCCGGACAACGGGAACGGCGGCGCGACCGGAACGCGCGTCAACATCAACGTCGAGAACGCGCTGCCGAACGGTCAGTACACGATCTGGGTCGTCAAGTTCGCCGCGCTCGCGGACGACAGCGACCTCGGCCCGAGCGACCCGTTCGTGACGCCCGCCGGGAACGGGCTGGTCGGCTTCCACAACCTCGGCCAGAAGTTCGGCGGCGACGGCGACTCGGAGAACGACTTCACGGTCGACGAGAACGGCGACGGCGGGATTCGCGTCTTTAACGAGGGCGGCGACCTGACCGGGATCCCCGGGTTCAACGAGCCGGGATACCCGTTCGTCGGCGAGGCCGACGACTACGAGCAGAGCGCGGACCGACTCAGCGAGATCGCGAACGACCTGCGAGAGGAGGACGAGATCCACTTCGTCGGCGCGTTCCACTACGACGACCAGGTGTGGGGCGTCTACCCAGGCCCCTGGCACGTGAACCAGTTCAGCGCGGTCTTCCAGTTCTGACCGCGACGGCAGCCCGGCCGACCGGCCGGCTCAGATCTCGAAGTCGGGCGTGTCGAACGCGCCCTCGTCGGCGTCGACGTCGTAGCGCTCGATCCCGGTGAGCGCGACGTCGAGCGTCGCCTCGGCGTCCCACCGCCCCGTGTTGATCGCGAGGTCGTAGATAGAGCGGTCGGACAGATCGATCCCGTAGTAGGACTTGTACCGCTGCTCCTCGATTACCTCCCGGACCTGCATCTCCGAGGTCATCTCCTCACGGTCGGCCGTGCGGTCCGCGCGGACCTCGTCGGGCGCGTCGAGCCAGATCCGGATGTCGGCGCGGTTGCCGGCGAGCCAGCCCGCCAGCCGCGACTCCAGCACGAACGCCTTGTTCGCGGTTCCCCACTTCTCGGCGATGCGACGGAGCCGCTGGTCGAGCGCCCGGTCGATCTCCTCGGACTCGCCGGTCTCGGCGATGAGCTGCGAGAGGCTCATGTCCCGCTCGGCCGCGATTTCGCGGAACAGCTCGCCCCCGGAGACGTAGCCGCAGTCGAGCGCGTCGGCGATCCCCTCGACGAGCGTCGTCGCCCCGCAGCCCGGCGGGCCGGAGACGGTGACGAACAGGTTCCGGTCGATCCGTCTGTCGGGCTCCGGCGAGGTGCCGCTCATGCGTGTTGCGCCACGGAAGGCCGTCGGATAAACGGGTCGGTTGCGGGAACGCCCGCCGGACCGGCCGGGCGGGCCGTCTCGCCGCCGGGCGGACGATGCGGTTCGACGCAACCGATTTCCCGTCCGGAGCCCTCGTGATCGCCGTGAGCGAAACCACGGACCGCGGCGACGAGGCCGCCGCGCGGGCGCTCCTCCGCGACGCGGTCGAGCGCGGCGCGATCGCCGACCCCGACTTCGACCCGGAGTCGGTCCCGATCGCGGACGCCGACGTGCTCGCCCGGCTCTCGCCGCCGGTCCGTCGCTGGTGGGTCGAACGCTTCGGCGGGTACGTCGGCGAGAACGGCGGCTTCTTCACGCCGCCGCAGCGCGAGGCGATCCCCCACGTCGACGACGGCCGGAACTGCCTCGTCGCCGCCCCGACCGGCAGCGGGAAGACGCTCGCCTCCTTCCTCGCGGTCCTCGACGACCTCTTCGCCCGCGACCGCGACGGCGAACTCGAGAACTCCGTCTACTGCCTCTACGTCTCGCCGCTGAAGTCGCTCGCGAACGACATCGAGCGCAACCTCGAAACCCCGCTGGCGGGGATCGGCGAGGCGGTCGCCGCCGCGGAGGCGGAGAGCGCGACCCGCGACGGCGACGACGGGGCGGCCTCGGACGGCGCCTACGACCCCGGCGTCAGGCAGGCGATCCGCCACGGCGACACCTCGAAGGCGGACCGACAGGCGATGCTCTCGGAGACGCCGCACGTCCTCAACACCACGCCGGAGACGCTGGCGATCCTGCTCAACTCGCCGAAGTTCAAAGAGAAGCTCCGGACCGTCGAGTACGTGATCGTCGACGAGATCCACTCGCTGGCGGCGAACAAGCGCGGTACCCACCTCGCGGTGTCGCTGGAGCGACTGACGGAACTGGCGCGCAACGAGGGCCCGGACGCAGGCGAATCGGCCGGCGGCCCGGCGCCGCACGCGCCCGGCGACATCACCCGGATCGGCTGCTCGGCGACGGTCGAGCCGCTCGACGGGATCGCCTCGTTCCTCGTGGGGCGCGAGCGCGCCGCGGGCGCCGTCGGCGAGTTCGAGGGGTTCGAGACGCGCCCCTGCGAGGTGGTCGACGCGCGGTTCGCCCGCGAGTTCGACCTCGAACTCCGGACGCCGGCGGCCGACCTCATCCACACGCCGCGGTCGGCGGTGACCGACCGCTTCTACGAGTCGCTTCACGACCTCGTCGAGGCCCACAAGAACACGCTCGTGTTCACGAACTCACGGTCTGGCGCCGAGCGAACCCTTCAGGAGCTCCGCCAGCGGTTCGACTACGACGAGTCGGACTCGGGCGTCCACCACGGGAGCCTCGGCGAGACGCAGCGAACGCGGGTCGAGGAGGGGCTGAAGTCGGGCGATCTCGACGTGGTCACCACCTCGACGAGCCTCGAGCTCGGCATCGACATGCCGCACCTCGACCTCGTGGTTCAGGTCGGCTCGCCGAAGTCGGTCGCGGCGCTGCTCCAGCGCGTCGGCCGGGCGGGCCACAGCCCGGGCGAGACCGTCGAGGGACGGGTGTTCGCCCTCGACCGGGACGAGCTGATCGAGTGCGCGACGCTGCTCGCGCGCGCCGAGGAGGGGTTCGTGGACCGGGTGTTCCCGCCCGAGGGCGCCTACGACGTTGCCGCCCAGCACGTGTACGGAATGGCCATCAACCGGATCCGCCCCGACCGCGAGGTCCGGGAGGTGCTGCGCCGCGCGCACCCGTACCGCGGCTTCGACGACGAGGCGTACGAGCGGCTGTTCCGGTACCTCACCGGCGACTACGACGGACTGGAGGAGAAGAACGTCTACCCGAAGGTGTGGCGCGACGGCAACGACCCGCCCGACGGCGAGCACCACTACCCCGAGTACCCGGTCGGCGAGACGCTCGTCGGGAAGCGCGGGCGGCTCGCGCGGGTCATCTACATGACGAACGTAGGGACGATCCCCGACTCGTTCACCTGCGACGTGTTCACGCGCGACGACGAGTGGGTCGGCACGCTCGACGAGTCGTATCTCGACACGCTGGAGTCCGGCGACGTGTTCGCGCTTGGCGGCGAGCGGTTCTCGTTCCGCTACCGCCGCGGCTCGAAGGTGTACGCCGACCGGACGAGCGAGCGCCCGACCGTCCCCTCGTGGTTCGCCGAGCGCCTTCCCCTCTCGGCGGACCTCGCCCGCGAGGTGTTGGTGTTCCAGGCCGAACTCCTCGACCGGCTGGCCGGCGATGACCCGAGCGCCGGCCCCGCCGCGGTCCGAGCGTGGCTCCGCGAGTTCCCCCTCGACGGGAACGCCGTCCGCGCGCTCGCCCGGATGTACGACGAGCAGGTCCGGTACGCCGGCGCCGAGGCCGTCTCGACGCCCGACCGCCTCGTCGTCGAGGAGGAGCTCGACCGGAGCGAGTACAAGCGCCGCTTCTACGTCCACTCGACGTACGGGCGCCGGTTCAACGACGGCCTCTCGCGGCTCGTCGCGGCGGCGGTGGCGAACCGGACCGACGCCAACGTCGCGGTCGCGGTCGCGGATCGCGGGTTCAGCCTCGCGCTCCCGCTCAACCGCAAGGTCGACGTGGCGGGTATCCTCGCCGACCTCGACCCGGAGACGGTCCGGGAGGACCTCCGCGAGGCCGTTCAGGGGACCGACCTGCTCCAGCGCTACTTCCGGATCAACGCCGGGCGCGCGCTGCTCATCCTGAAGCGGTACAAGGGGTACGAGAAGTCGGCGGCCGAACAGCAGGTCTCCGCCGAAATGTTGCTGTCGTTCGCGGCCGATCTGGAGGAGTTCGCCGTGTTGGAGGAGACGTACCGCGAACTGCTGGAGGACCGCCTCGACGTGGGCGGGATCCGCGAGGCCGTCGGCCGGATCGCGGGCGGCGACCTCGCGGTCGAACACCGCGTCGTCGACTCGCCGAGCCCGCTCGCGTTCGGGCTGGCGACGCTCGTCGACTCCGACACGGTCATCGCTGACGACGAGTCCGCGGTCCTGCGGGAGTTCCACGCCCGCGTCATGGAGGAAATCGGCGACGGGCCGCGGAGCGCCGACCGCGACGCCGAACCGCCCGGGGACCGGGAGGGCGACTGAGATGGCGGAGCCCGCGCCGTCGACGGCGTCGCCGCGCTCCCGGCTCCGGCTCCGGTTCGCCGGCGCGGTAACGCTCGGCGCGCTCGGGCTCGCCGCGCTGTGGCGCACGTTCGGGACCGCGTGGGTCCTCGCCGCGGCCGGACCGGGCGCGTACCTGGCGGCGTACGCGTGGACCCACCTCGGTGCGAACCACCGACCCGGCGTCGACGGGCCGCGCCCGCGGCTCGGCCCGGCGAACGCGATCACGCTGTTCCGCGGCTGGCTCGCGTCGGTCCTCGCCGGCGCGCTGGCGGCCGCCCCGCCGCACCCGTGGATCCCCGCCGCGCTGTTCGCGGGCGCGGTCAGCCTCGACGCGGTCGACGGGGCGGTCGCCCGCCGGACACGGGAGACGATCCTCGGCGCTCGCCTCGACGGCGCGACCGACGCGCTGGCCGTCCTCGTCGGGGCCGCGGTCGCCGTCGCGCTCGGGGCGCTCCCGGCGTGGTACCTCCTCGCCGGCGGCGTCTGGTACGCCTACGCAGGGTCATTGTGGTGGCGGCGGCGGACCGGCGCGCCGGTGTACGAGCTCCCGCCGAGCCGGGTCCGCCCGTTCGTCGGCACCGCGCAGTTCGCCGCCGTCGCGGTCGCGCTCGTGCCGGGCGTCGGGGGCGCTCGGGCGGCCTCCCCGCTCGCCGCGTTCGCGGGCGTCGCGCTCGCGGCGCTGCTGGCGAGTTTCGCTCGCGATTGGGCGGCCGCGACGGGACGGCTCGGCCGCGACGACCCGCCGACCGCGAACCGCGAGTGACCGAAACGCTCCCGCCGTCTGCGCGCGGAGAGCCTCAGGACTCTCGGGACAACAGGACCGCGAGGACGGCGATCAGCGCGACCTGCGCGACCTTGTCGACGGCGCCGTAGACGCCGACGTCGGCCGGGAACGAGTACGTCCCGAAGACGAAGTTGATGACGTACCACAGGACGATCTGTCCGGCGGTGAACGGGATTCCGAGCGCGTACACCAGCCGGCGGCGGTACCCCGAGACGATCGCCGTCACGCCCGCGCCGAAGCCCAGAGTCGCGAAGAAGAACGAGATCCCCAACGCCCCCCCGACCAGGAAGCCGAGCGCGACGTGGACGATCCCGGACACGGTCGCGGCGAGGATTCCGATCCAGTGGAGGGGGGTCAACGATTCGACGTCGACGCCGGTGTCGGTGCGTGTCATGAATGTGCGACCCACGGACTCGGTCGGCTTATGTCTACTCCCGCCCCCGAATCGACGGCCGACGAGGGGGCGCCGACCGTCGCCGCCGTGGGTTTATGACGGATCGGTCCGTGTGATCGCCAATGCCACATCGTCTCAGTCGTCGACCGCGGACGGGTGAGTCCGCGTGAGCGACGGCGACGCCGGACGGGCCGTAGAGTTCGTCGGTCCGGAGCGCGTCGAGGTCGTCCCGACGGAGGCGCCCGTCCCCGGTCCCGACGAAGTGGTCGTCGACGCCACCGTCTCCGCGGTGAGCGCCGGATCGGAGCTGCTCGCGTACCGCGGCGAACTCGACCCGGAGACGGTCGCGGACGAGGAGCTGCCCGCGCTCGACGGCGACCTCTCGTACCCGCTCCGTTACGGCTACGCGGTCGTCGGGAGCGTGACCGCTGTCGGCGACGCGGTCGACCCCGCGTGGCGCGGTCGCACCGTCTTCGCGTTCAACCCCCACGAGACCCGGTTCGCCGTCGCCCCGGACGCCCTGCGTCCGGTCCCCGACGGGATCGACCCGGAGACGGCGACGCTGTTCGCGAACGCCGAGACCGCGGTCACGTTGACGCTCGACGCCGCTCCCCGGATCGGCGAGCGCGTCGCGGTGTTCGGCGAGGGCGTCGTGGGGCTGCTCACGACCGCGCTGCTCGCGCGGAGCGGCGCCGAGACCGTCGTCGCGGTCGAGCCGAAGGACCGCCGCCGGTCGCTCGCGTCCGAGTTCGGCGCCGACGCCGTCGTCGACCCGAGCCGATACGGCGGGCGGGGGGGCGTCGTCGACGCCGTGCGCGAGCACACGGGCGGCGTCGACCTCGCGGTCGAGGTGTCGGGCCGGCCCGAGACGCTCGAAACGGCCGTCGAGACGACGCGGTTCGACGGCCGGGTCCTCGTCGGGTCGTGGTACGGGACCAAGCGCGCCGACCTCGGCTTCGGCGACCACTTCCACCGCGGGCGCGTCACCGTCCGCAGCAGTCAGGTCACCACCATCGCGCCGGAGCTCCGCGGGCGCTGGGACCGCGACCGCCGCCGCGAGACCGCCTGGCGCGAGCTCCGCCGACTCGACGACGACCTCGACGTGACGGACCGCCTCGTCACCGACCGCGTCCCGGTCGGCCGGGCGGCGAGCGCGTACCGCCGGCTCGCCGACGAGACCGAGCCGACCCTCCAACTCCTCTTCACTTACCCATGTACGAACTGACCGTCACCGAGTCGTTCGTCGCACAGCACTACCTCACCGTCCCCAACCCGCCAGCCGACGAGGCGGCGCTTCACTCTCACGTGTTCACCGCGGAGGCGACGTTCCGCGGCCCGGAACTGGGCGAGTACGGCTACCTGCTTGATATCGACCTCGCGCTCGACGCCCTGAGCGACGCCGCGGAGCGCTACCGCGACGAGACGCTCAACGACCACCTAGAGGGCAACCCGAGCGCCGAGCGTCTGGCCCGGGCGCTGTTCGACGCGCTCGCGACCGTCGACGCCCCGGCCGCGACGGAGCTGACGGTGACCGTCCGCGAGGACGACGTGGCGAGCGTCTCGTTCACCGGCGACCTGCGGTGACCGTCCGATGCGCGTCACGCTCGTCCTCGCCGGCGACATCGAGTCCGAGTCCGGCGGGTTCTACTACGACCGGCGGCTCCGCGACCGGCTCCGCGAGCGCGGGCACGCGGTCGAGGTCGTCTCGCTCCCGCGGGGCTCGTACCGGGAGCGACTCGCGCCGAACCTTCGCGCCCGCCGGCTCGCCGACCGGCTCTCGGAGTTCGACGTCGTCGTTGAGGACGGGCTGGCGCACCCCTCCGTGCTGTGCGCCAACCGACGGCTCGACGCGCCGTCGGTCGCGCTCGTCCACATGATCGCGTGGCGTGCGCGGGCGGCTGAAGGGGTGCGATCGAGCGGGACGGGAGCCGGCGAGCGGGTCCGCGCCGAACTCGGTCGGCGCGGGGTCGCGGCGATCGAGCGCCGATTCCTCCGCGGGGTCGACGCCGCGGTGTACAACGCCGAGACGACCCGCCGGGACGCGGCCGGGCTCGGCGGGCCGGCGCGCAGCGTGGTCGCGCCGCCGGCCGGCGACCGCTTCGAACCGGTGGTCTCCGCCTCGGAGATCCGCGAGCGAGCGCGATCCGGCCCGCTGGAGGTGACGTTCCTCGGCAACGTCGTCCCGCGGAAGGGGCTCGATACGCTCGTCGAGGGAGTCGCCCGGCTCGACCGCGCCGCGGTCGACTGGCGGCTGACCGTCGTCGGCGATCGGACGATCGCGCCCGAGCACGTCGAGCGCGTGGAGGGCATGACCGCCGAGGCCGGGATCGGCGACCGGGTCCGGTTCGCCGGCCGACTCGACGACGCGACCGTCGCGGCGCGGCTGCGCGAGAGCCACGTCCTCGCGGTGCCCTCGCAGTACGAGCCGTTCGGTATGGTGTACCTGGAAGCGATGGGGTTCGGCTGCGTTCCGCTGGCGACGACCGCGGGCGGGGCGAGCGAGTTCGTCCGCGACGGCGACTCCGGGGTCCTCGTTCCGCCTGGCGACCCCCGCGCCGTGTCCCGGGCGCTCCGGGACCTCGACGACCGCGACCGGCTGGCGGAGATGGGGATCGCCGCGCGCCGCGACTACGAGGCGCGCCCGGGGTGGCCCGAGACGCTCGACCGCGTCGTCGACTTCCTGGCGGCGACCGGTAGCGAGAGGCCGCGGGGTGACGCCGCGTGACCGACCACGCGACGTACCTCGACGCGAAGCGGGCGCTCGACGACCGCTCTCTGAACCGCGAGGTCCTCGATCGGTTCGCCGCCGAACTCCCGCCGGAGTCGGAGATACTCGAAGTCGGCGCCGGGACGGCGACGATGGTCGAGCGCCTCGTCGACTGGGGCGTGATCGAGGGGGGCCGGTGGGTGGCGGTCGACGCCCACGAGGCCGCGCTCGCCGCGGGCGAGGCCCGGGTCGGGGAGGCGGTGGGCGACGTGGCCGTCGAGTACCGCGTCGCCGACGCCTTCGACGCTGTGAGCAAGGCGGTGGCCGCGGGAGACCGGTTCGACGCCGTCGTTGGCTGCGCGTTCTTCGACGTGGTCGACGCGGCGCCCGCGGTCGCCGCCCTCGCGGACGTGGCCCCCGTCGCGTACGCGCCGATAACCTACGACGGCGAGACGCGCTTCGCGCCAGCGGACCCCGACGACGACGCCGTCCTCGACCGCTACCACCGACACATGCGGGAGTTCAGGGCCGGGGGCCCGGACGGCGCGGCGGCCTTGGCTCGGGAGGCGACCGTGATCGCGGAGGGGCCGTCTCCGTGGCGGATCGAGCCCCCCTACGAGTCCGGCGAGCGGACGGTCCTCGCGCACCTGCTCGATACGGTCGAAGAGGCGGTCGGAGAGACCGGATACGACGCGAGCGACTGGGCGGAGCGGCGGCGAGCGGCGCTCAAGGACGGGCGGCTCCGCTACGAGGCCGCGAACCGGGACCTGCTGGTCCGCCTCGACTGACGCCCTCGATCGACGGAGGAGTCCGGCCCGGTCTATCCTTGTCAGGGGACGAACTATGGGCCGATCGGCTCGGTCGGAATCGGCTCCGGGAGCCCCTCAAGCACGAGCGTCGTGTAGTGGAGGAACACGGCCAGCGCCGCGATCGACAGCAGCAGCAGGAAAAGCAGAATCATGCGCTCGTCGCTGCGGACGACCCCGGCGGTGTCCGCGAGAAACGCCGTCAGCGCGCGACACTCGGGCATTGGACTCAGTTGCGCACGCGCTTAGTTAAAACTGCCCTGCGGACCGTTCGGACGGCGCCGATCGGGCCGACCCGCCGGTCCGGCTCGGTCGCGGTCGCTCAGTCGTCAGACGGTGACGGCGGCGATCGGCCGAGCGGCTCGCCGTCGACCGGCTCGTCCGGGTTCGCGTTCACCGCTGCGTCGCTCAGCCCGAGTTGGGCGTCGACATCGACGTCTTCGCGGACGTGGACGGTGCCGCGGTGAACCGCGATGGCGTCCGCGAGGTGGAGCCGGACAGCGTCGAGCAGGACCTCGGCCTCGAGTGGCTGCCCGCGCCGCTTGATCTCGTCGACCTCGGCCCCCGGCGGCACGTCGAAGGCGCGCTGGGCGATCACCGGGCCCTGATCGAGGTCCGTCGTGACGTAGTGGGCGGTGACGCCAGCGATTCGGACGCCTGCGTCCTTCGCCTGTCGGTACGCCTCGGCACCGGGGAACGCCGGGAGCAGCGAGGGGTGGACGTTGATAATCCGGCCCTCGTACCGGAAGACGACCTCCGGCGAGAGGATGCGCATGTAGCGCGCCAGCGCGATGAGGTCCACGTCGTACTCGGCGAGCAGGTCGAGGAGCCGGCCCTCGTCGGTGTTGCCGTTGCCGTCGCCCACGTCGTAGAACGGCTTGTCGTAGCGCTCCGCGAGCGACCGCAGGTCGCCGCGGTTGCCGATGACCACCGGGATCTCAGCCTCGCCGTCGTCCGCGAGTTCGCCGCGCTCCTCCGCCTCTAACAGAGCCTCGGGGGCGTGCGTCTCCTTCGTGACGAGCAGCGCGACGCGGCGCGCGTCGCGGTCGCTCGGGAACCGGACTTGGATGTCGACGTCGAGCTCGCGGCCGAGCTCGGCGAGCGCGCGCCGGAGCTCGCCGCGCGAGGTCTCCATCTCGGCGGTGTCGACGCGAGTCGTCATCCGGAAGACGCCCTCGCGGACCGCCTGGTCGAGGTCCTCGATGTTGATTCCCCGCTCGAACAGCAGGGAGGTGACCCGCGCGATGAGTCCGGTCTTGTCTCCTCCGACGACCGTGATCTCGGTCAGTTCGCGGGTCATGCGACGATCACCTCCGCGGGTTCGAGCGGCTGCATACACCCGGTGAAGAAGGCGGAGGGGTTTGCCCCTTTCGTTCCGCGCCGTTTCTGCTTCCCGCACGAAAGACTGGCATGTATCCACAAATATGCGTATAAACGGCGTTCCAAAACGGTTTTTACACACGACTCCGCACCAACGACCATGACAGCATACACGGCGACGGTGACGGTCCGGCTGAAGCGGGGCGTCCTCGACCCGGAGGCCGAGACGACCCAGCAGGCGCTCGAACGGCTCGGGTTCGAGCTGTCGGACCTCCGCTCGGCCGACCGGTTCGAGGTCGACCTTGACGCCGCCGACGCCGACGAGGCCGCCGACCGCGCCGACGAGATGGCCGAGCGGCTGCTCGCGAACCCCACGATCCACGACTACGACGTGGCGGTCGCGGAGCGATGACGGTCGCCGTCGTCGAGACGACGCCGATCGTCACCGGCGCGACCCGCGCCGACCCGACGGTCACGGCCGCCCAGGCGAGGTGGGCGGCGTGACGGTCGCCGTCGTCCAGTTCGGCGGCTCCAACTGTGACCGCGACGCGGTCCGCGCGCTGGACCACCTCGGCGTCGACGCCGAGCGCGTCTGGCACGCGGACGGCCTCCCCGACGACCCCGACGGGATCGTCCTCCCCGGCGGGTTCTCCTACGGCGACTACCTCCGCGCCGGCGCGATGGCGGCGCGCGATCCGATCATGACGGAGGTCCGCGAGGCGGCCGACGAGGGCGTC
>NZ_NHNZ01000170.1:0-305 GCF_002727095.1 Halorubrum sp. C191
GGTTGGAATAATAAAAATTATATTTCACAAACCCGGCTGCCAACTGTGAAGAACTTACGAGTGATTCTACTGGCGGTGGTTGTGGTGACAGCAGTCGTTGGAGCCTCAGGAACCGCCGCTGGCGCACAGTCGGTAGTAGCAGAGTTCAAACACTCAGAGAGTGAAAGTCTGTCTGCCGATTACAGCGGTCAGGAACCGATGCAGACAGCAGGAAATAATACCTGTGGCTTTCCGCTCAACGTAACTGATGCGACAGGGACAGAAATCACGCTTGATGAACAGCCGGATCGGATCACGACAACAAA
>NZ_NHNZ01000170.1:386-12879 GCF_002727095.1 Halorubrum sp. C191
GATCGGATCACGACAACAAACCCGTCAGCAGCCCAAACGCTCTGGGAGATCGGTGCGCAAGACCGGGTTGTTGGTGTAACCGAATTTGCGGGGTACCTAGACGGAACTGACAGCAAAACGAATGTCTCCGCAGGAGTGGGTGTCAGCGTGGAAAAGGTCGTCGCAACCGATCCCGATCTTGTGTTAGCACCGAACGCCTCAGCTGATCAAGTCGCAGATCTTCGTGCACAGAATCTCACAGTCTACCATTTCCCGGCCGCGACCGATATCGATGACATTGCGGCAAAAACAGAGCGCACAGGCCGTCTTGTTGGAAACTGTGAGACAGCAGCGGAGGTAAACACCGAGATGAATCAGACTGTAGAGGATGTAGAAAGCCAGACTGCTGAGCTTGATCGTCTCGATGCACTGTACCCACTTGGGGGAGGCTTCGTCGCGGCTGACAGTACCTTCATCAACGAAATCATGAAGATTGCTGGGACAACCAACGTCGCCGCGTCAGAGGCAGATGGGTATCCACAACTCTCGGATGAAGTCATCCTCAAAACAGATCCTGAGATCATGCTCGTGACCGATACAGAGGGCGCAATTCTTGATAGGGAACCCTACGCGAGCACAACTGCTGGGGCAGAAGATAACTATGTAGTTATGAATACAAATTATCTAAACCAGCCGGCGCCCCGGAGTGTGATTGAATCGACCAAAACTCTCGCTGCTGCTGTTGAAGATCTTCAAGCCAACAAAACAGAGGAGACAGTCAATAGTAGTGATACGTGTGGGTTCCCACTTACTGTAACAGACGCAACAGGGACAGAAATCACGATTAATGAACAGCCAGATCGGATCACGACAACAAACCCATCAGCTGCCCAGACCCTCTGGGAGTTAGGTGCGCAAAACCGGGTTGTCGGTGTAACCGAGTTTGCGGGGTACTTGAACGGGACTGCCAGCAAAACAAATGTCTCCGCAGAATTCGGTGTTAGCGTCGAAAAGGTTGTTGCGACTAATCCCGACCTTGTGTTGGCACCGAACGCCTCAGAAGTCGCAGATCTTCGTACACAGAACCTCACTGTTTACCATTTCCCCGCTGCTACCGATGTCGATGACATTGCGGCAAAAACAGAGCGCACAGGCCGTCTTGTTGGAAACTGCGAGACAGCAGCGGAAGTAAATACTGAGATGAACCAAACGGTGGAAAATGTAGAGAACCAGACCGCTGAGCTTGATCGTCCTGATGCACTGTATCCACTTGGAGGCGGGTATGTCGCTGCTGACAATACCTTCATCAACGAAATTATGCAGATTGGTGGGACTACTAATGTTGCTGCGTCAGAGGCAGACGGGTATCCACAGCTCTCAGATGAGGTAATCCTCCAAACAAATCCTGAATTGATAGTTGTGACAGACTCTGAGGCGTCGATTCTTGAGCGACAGCCGTATGCTAGCACAAACGCAGGTGAGAACAGTAATTACGTCGTATTAAACAATAATTATCTCAACCAACCCGCGCCTCGCAGCGTTATCGAGTCAACGAAAACGCTCGCAAACGGTGTTGAGGAGCTTCAATCAGAGGATGCCAAAGACGATAGAAGTAGAACAGATGAGTCCAGTAGCTCAAGTAGTGACGATGATGATAGGAGTGAAGAAGATGAGCAAGACGAAGTAGTAGATGCGAACGAAACAGCTGTGGATACAAACGAAACAGCTGTGGACACGAACGAAACGGCTGTGGATACAAACGAAACAGCTGTGGACACGAACGAAACGGCCGTGGATACAAACGAAACAGCTGTGGATACAAACGAAACGGCTGTAGATGAGAATGAAACGGTTGTGAATGGGAATCAAACAGCCACCGAT
The DNA here is from genome assembly GCF_002727095.1 of Halorubrum sp. C191. Taxonomy (NCBI): domain Archaea; kingdom Methanobacteriati; phylum Methanobacteriota; class Halobacteria; order Halobacteriales; family Haloferacaceae; genus Halorubrum; species Halorubrum sp. C191. The sequence continues at coordinate 2,247 of NZ_NHNZ01000170.1, forward strand.
ACATCAAGTAAGGAGAGCACTACCTCAGCAGAGCCCAATGGCACCTCTAATCAAGAGGGTAATGAAACCGAGACATCGAATGATGTTGTCAATCAAAAGACCGAGCAAGACGGTGGACCATCCAATACAACTGATGGGGGGACAGAGTCAGAGGTTCCTGGATTCGGGATCGTCGTAACCGTATTAGTAATTCTTGGCTTCGCATATCTGTCGCCACGGGAATAGTGCCTCAGTTACCCACAAGTCGACTACCCCACGCTGAACGTTTTCGACGTTTTGAGGGTGGGGCTTGTCCATGAACTCAGTCTCAGACCCGTCCGGGTGAGCGGTGAATCCGCCACTCGACGTCACCGTTCCAGACTTCAGGGCGAGTTGACTGTCGCCTGTCCGCCGAGACGACTACTAACAGAAAAAAGCCGATACTGAGACAGACTATTTCGGCTGAACGACTGTTTGATTACCGTTGTGAACAGCGTCATCGCTTACGGTCACAGATTGTGTTCCAACCTGATACTCTCCGGGGTGTGCGACCCGGATTGTTGCGGTTCCGTTCGAGACAGTAGCGTGGCGTACATACTCGAATGTTGTGCCAGTTGCTGTGACTTCACCGGACGAATTGGGCACAGTCACAGTTGTTGTTGCGGTCACCGTTCCATTTTCGACGCCGACGGAACTGGGCTCTGGCACGGAGATCGTCGCGCCGGGGACGACCGCAAAGGTCCGGATCCCCTCAGTGGAAGTGAGTAGCTGGTAATGGCCGGTTGCGGTGGTGTCGTTGACGCCGGCGCCGAGCCCATCATAGAGGGCTGTGTAAGTAGACTCCGTTGGAGGTGCGTTTTCGCGTTCAGTGACGACGACGTACCCGACACGATCTTGAAAGCGGTTGTACCATTCGTCTGGGTGCGCAGCGGTAAGGAACTGATCGTAGTTGCTTCGTGCATAGCCGTAACTGCGGGCTTCACCGTTCACAAAGTAATTGTACATTCGGTTGTCGCCCCACTGGCTCAACACGAAGTTCTGTGGGTACTCACGGTCAGCGTCCTCGGCGTGAGAATCAACCGTAAGCGTAGCGTCAAACTGCGCGCGATCATAGGTAGTCTGTCCGACGAGTGACGGGACGAGGAGAAGGTTGAACAACAACACGAGCGCGACCGTCGCGGCCAGATACCCCCGCAATCGGGTTCCTTCAGGCAGCGCGAGCGACGTGATCGCGGTCCCTCCATCCGGTTTGCTGTTCGCTCCGGCGCGACTCGGTCGACCACGGCTCGATTGACCGCGAGTCGACGAGGAGTCGGTGCCGTTGCCGCGACCGAGGGCGGCTACAGGACGTGCGATGTCTATTGCCGACAGGAGGTAAACAAGACCGATCCCCGCGAAGGGCGCAATCATGATCGCCAACTGCCCGGCAAAGCGGACCTGAATCGTTGCGAGCAGCGTGTAGTACCACGCAAAGCAGACTAAGACGAGCCAGCCGGGCTTGTAACGGCGCGCGACCACCCACGTCGCGACTGCGAGGACGGCGATTGCGAAGTAGAAACCGAGGCCGAGCTGGAGGAGCGGTCCGAACACTACCGCAAAATCCGGGCTGAATAGCGAGACTGTCTCGGAGATACCTTCCCGAAAGAACAGATCGTCGGCGCGCGTCCGGAGTCGTTCGATATCGCCCGGACGCAGGCGCGCATAGGCGACAAGCCCCCCCACGGCGACGACCGCCTCTGCCGCGACAAGGGCAAGCGGCGGCAGGGAGACGCGGCGCCACAACTCCCCTAGCCCGACAACGACAAACGCACCGCCCGCGACGAGGACGGGCGTGACCGCAGCGATCGACTCGTGCCAGCCTAACGCGAGGTGTGCGGCGAGCGCTCCCGCAGCGCCGAGCGCGAGCCCAGCAAGCAGGGGGGCGTTTGCGTAGGTCGGGGAGAGGTCCCGCCGAACGTCGAGCGCAACGCGGAGCCCGACGACAGCCGCGACTGGGACGAACGTGAGCGGCGAGCCGCCGTAGGCGTGAGCGGACGCCGCTACGGCGACAGCGAGCGCGAGTGCAATGGGCCACATCGTTGTGTTCTGTGCGTGGGCCCGCGCGATGGCCTGCTGGTCTGGTTCGGTTTCGGACTGGGCGTCCCGGCGGGAAAGGTCGACACCGAGCGCGGTCAGTGTGGCAACGAGCAGACCGAGCCACAGGTACTGGTGGGCCTGATGGTCAAGGAAGCCCACGGAGGTGTACACGACGTTGACGGGCGCGAGCCCGTAGAACAGCACGGCGGCGAGCGCGACACGCACATCGCTGGTGAGCAGGCGTGCGGTCCGGTAGACGAAGTATCCCAGACAGACGGACGCCACGACCGGAAGCCACGCGGCGACCACGGGCGCAGCGTCGACGCCACCGAGCAGGACCGTCAGCCACCAGTTGACCGCGTGGGCAAGCGGACGCGTGCCCGCGGCGCCGCCCATGTCCGCGAACAGCCCCAGATCGAAGATTCCGTCCGCGCGAGCGGCCAGCTGCTCCTGCCAGTAGCGGAAAAAGTACGTGTCGTTACTTGGGGAGACGACGAAGCCCTGCTGGAACACCGCAGGCGCGGCCACGAGGCGCGCGCTGGCGACCACAAGCAGCCCTCCAAGAAGCCCGAGGAAGGTGAGAACGTCGACGTCAGCTACCGAGGAGACTCGCGACATCACGATATCACCGGCGGCTGTCTCACTGCCATCGTCATCGCTTCCCTCGGTAGCTGTGGACGAGTCAGTGGCAGCGTCAGTCGTATCGGCAGCGTCGGCCGGCCCCGACTCAATCGCGGCGCGGATCGCGTTCGGATTTTCGAGCCGGTAGCCAGTATCGACCTCATGGGCGAGGTCGCGGGCGACAAGCTCGCCGAACCGACCGGAGTCGAGGTCAATGTCGGCAAACGTCCACGGCTCGTCGCGGGCGTCGCGCTCAACGAGGGCCGCGAAGGCGTCTTCCGCTTCGGGGTGGTCAGCGAGGAACTCGCGCGCGGCCGCGGTCGTCTCCTCAGGCGAGGGCATTGGCTGTCACCTGTCGGGCGCGCCGATTAGCGGTTTCGGTCGTGGACGGGCCCACCCTCGGGTTCGGAGGCGTCGCGGGCGAGCGAGACCCCTCGATCCGACCACCGGAGGAAACATAGTGTTTAACTTGACACACTTATCACGGATCAGTAATGGACACCGGATGGCGGTACCGGCTCGCGAGCGTGGGAGGCGTCGCTGCCCTCGTTGGGCTCGCGGTGATGCTCGCCAACAACGCGACTGTTCAGGCGGCCGCGGCGATGGTTCCTGTGCTCGGTCGGCTGCCCCCCGACCCACCTGCGGGCGCGGAGTTCGTCATCGAGGTGGCGCTGACCGTGGTGGTCGTTGCGGGTGCGTTTGTCCCCCTCTACAAGCCGCGCCCGCGGCGGATTCTCGATATCGTCGCGCTCGCACACAAGCGCACGTTCGTGGCCGTGTTCGCGCTGGCGACCATCGGCTACTTCGATTACACGTACAAGGTGCCGCGGCTGACGCTCGTGTTGATCACGCCGCTGCTGTTAGTCATCCTGCCGGTGTGGTTCATTTGGCTACGCCGCCCCGAGGCGCGCAGCGAACGCGCGATCATCGTTGGGGACGACCCGGGTCAGATTGCCGAGATCGCAAGAGGCGCGGAACTCCCGCTACTCGGCTATCTCTGTCCGACAGTGATTCGCTCGCTGCGGGGTACCGAGTCGGAACAGGAAAGCCGGGACGCCGGGGCTCCCGGTATCGCACATGCCGCGGACGGCGGTCAGCGTTCGCTCAATATCTCTCGGCTTGGTGGCCTCTCTCGACTCGAGGATATCCTCGTCGAACAGGATATCGACACGGTCGTGCTCGCATTTGCCGACCCCGACCGCGCAGAGTTCTTCGGCGCGCTCGATGCGTGTTATGAACACGGCGTGGCAGCGAAAGTTCACCCAACACATGCGGACACGGTGTTGACGGATACATCGGACCCGAATGCGTCACTCGTCGATGTTAAGATCGAACCGTGGGATATCCAAGACTACATGTTCAAACGTGGCTTTGATATCGCCTTCTCACTGACCGGACTCATCGCGCTCGCACCCATCATCGTAGGCATCGCAGTCGCGATCAAACTCGAAGACCGCGGCCCGGTGTTGTACCAACAGGAGCGCACAGCCGTATTCGGAGAGACATTTCCGGTTTTTAAATTCCGATCAATGACACCTGAAGGCGAATCGGCAACGCCAGTCGAAGACGACGATAATGATCGTATCACGCGGGTAGGTCGAGTGCTCCGCCAGACGCATCTCGACGAGATCCCTCAACTGTGGTCGATCCTCCGCGGAGACATGAGCGTCGTCGGACCGCGTGCTGTGTGGACCGAAGAGGAACATCTCCTTGAAGAAGAAACCAAGACATGGCGGAAACGGTGGTTCGTCAAGCCCGGCCTGACCGGACTCGCGCAGATCAACGATGCCAGCAGCGTCGACCCACGCGCAAAGCTCCGGTATGATCTTCAGTACGTTCGTGAACAGTCGTTCGCATATGACCTCAAAATTGTCGCGCGACAGCTCTGGAAGGTCGGTGTGGATGTGGTAATAGCAGTGTGGCCGTGGTGACATTTTCCTCACCTGAAACAGTAGTTGCCGAATCAATTCCCCGTGTGATTAATCCATGACAATTAAATTAGAATTAATATAGGTGACGACCTCCGTATAAATGCGTATTGCCATCAAAGACGGGAGAAAAACATCCGAGAAGCGACTTTTGATAAACACAAACTAAAGGAGACACGGCAATCACGTCGAGTCGACCACGATATCGTAGGTGTTCGTCCATCTGGCCAGCAGCAACGCAGACGCCGGTAGAAAGACGAAGGCGGTCACCAGCGCGAACGTCATCGCAAGCGCGACGGCGATGCCGAAGTTTGCGAGCACGGGGAACTGTGAAATCCCAAGCGCACCGAATCCAAATAGCGTCGTCGCGCCAGAGCCAATGACCGGCCGCGACTTACGCACCATAGCCTCACGCATCGCTACTACGGGGGTCGATCCGCGCTCAAATAGCTCTTCTTTGAACCGCTCATGGACGTGTATCCCATATGTGATCCCCGCACCGAGCGCGATCGAGCCGGTCGCAACGGTGAGGGGATTCCACGGGATACCTAGTAGGTACATCGCTATCGAGATCAGCATCACGGCGCTGATAGCGACGCTAACAACGAGCAACACAGACTCGCGGACTGATCGCAACGCTAATGCGAGAAACACTGTTGCCAACCCGAAGCTCAATACGGTCATCGGATCGCGGCCAGAGGTCACATTCTCAATCACGTTCCGGTTGACGACCGGTTTGCCGGTGACGGCGGTCCGCTCGGTGACAAGGTGTCTATCGGCAGTCGCCTCCGTGTCGTCGATCAAGTGTCTAACTTCCTCGCCTTCAATATCGTCGACGAATAGCTGAATGACGAACCGATCCGGTGTGTCTTCACGACTCCCGACCGGCATGAGGTCGGACGCCGCCTGCCGGTCAACCGTATCGATAAGCCGTGTCCGGCGCTCTGGGATGTCCCCCCCGGTGGCCATCTCGACAGCAGTGACTGAACTCATCGCAGCGTTTACGTCGTCATGATCCTCAATAGCGGTCTCGAAGGCTGATGCCCGCCTGAACGTCGTCGGCGAGTAGGCATCTTTGCTCTCTACTAGGAGGTAGATTACGTTCGGGCTCTGCGCAGTGCTTTCGAGTTCTTCGAGATCGTCGCGCTGTTCGATATCCGGCCAGTAGTCAAGCATTTCCTGAGTCGTCGGTACATCGTGATACACAGCCGCGCCGCCGCCGATTGCCGCGATCATAAGCAGAATCACGATAAGTGGCGACGCAGCGATCCCACTAGATAATGTACCGATGAAACGCTCGAACGCAGGCTCGTCGTCACTGAGGACCCCGCTCGATTGGTCGCTGGCCGACGGCTCAGGAGAAGGAGAGTTTTTATTTTTGCTATCCGTCAAAGAGTTTCTCTCGGCCGCAGTAGCGGCTGCTGTCGCTTCGGTGGTGTCTGAAGCTGTTGGCCCCGTCTGGTCGTACTCGTCATCGTCAAATTGAACCAACAGCGCGACGAGTAGCGTGAGTGACAGCGCGGTCGCAGCGATTACGCCAAACGCCGCCGTCGCGCCGAGTTGCCGAGTCGGTGGCACTGCCGAAACCAACAGTGCGCCAAGACCGATCGACGTCGTCGCCATCGCTAACAACAGCGTGTTCCCAGTTGTGCGTGCAGCCGAGGCTGCAGCGTCAACGGGTTCTCGCCCTTTCTCACGCTCTTCGATGTACCGCGTATGTAGTTGGAGGCTGAAGTCGATCCCGAGTCCAAGCGCGATTGGGAGGACGCCGAGCATAATCGCGTTGAAGTTGAACCCGACGATTCCCATCATCCCGAGCATGTACACGAGCGCAACGAGTGCCGTCCCGACGGGAAGAAACACTTTCCACGTTCGGTACAGTCGCCCACGCATGACCAGAAACACCACGGAGAAGATGATAGCGAACGCAACTGCGAACAGTTGGATCATCTCAGGGAGCATGAGTCCGAACGCAGCGTTTTCGAACACCGGCGCGCCGGTGACCGTGACATCAACGTGTGGCGGCACGGTTACATGATCGGTTGCATCTGATACCTTATCGGTGAGGTACCCTGCTGCCGTTCCGGGGAGAAACCCAAAGTACTGGTCTTCTGCGTCTGGGACATCAACCTGCCCGTAGGTCGCAACGATCAATGCCGTTTCTCGGTCGGGGTTCACGTTGTTCACGAGCGCCGCCGTGCTCGTGTCGGTTGATTCAACGCGATTAATTGCGGCGCGGACCTCTCGCTCGGTTGCTGGGATCTCGCCGCCATTTCCTCGTTTGACTACGTCTGCGAGGCTCGTAACACTGGAGAACTTATCGGTCGCTGTGTACCGTCTGTCAAGCCGGTCTATCGTTCGAATCGTTTCTGGTTCATAGAGGTGATCGGTCTCGATCATCACGAACACGTTGTTCCCAAGATCGAACGTGTCGTCGGCTTTGACCTCCTGCCAGTTTTGATTCGTCTGTGAGCTGTCGTCAATATATAACTCCATCCCGAGGCTCATTTGGACAGAAAGTCCGGCAATAGCGAGCGAAACGACCACGAGCACAGCTACGACACTAAACACAGTCCGGCGGTTCTCAGCAGAAAACCGTCCGAGTCGCTCTAAGCCGTCACGAAGTGGGGTTGGTCCATCGTCAGTCATGTTCTCTGTCGTCTGTCGTGTCGCTGGTTGGTCTGCCTCGTAGTGCCCCACGAACTGATGGTGTTGTGCCCAGTCACGGAGTTATGCCGACCACGGGAGTCCATCGCCTTGCCGGCGCACGTAGACGGTTACACCGGCACCGACGAGTCCGACACCAACGAGCGGCAGGATTGAAAATACTCCAAGCCCGTCATTCTCTTCGACCTGGACAGGAATCTGATACGTCTCGGACATCATCGACTTGCCGCGCTCGTCATCGTACCGGAAGTCAATACTCGCAGCGTATCCTTTCGGGTTGGCGTCGCTGGTCGCCGAGAGCTCAAACACTAGCGTCGTCGACTCGCCGGGGTCGAGCGATTCGATGTATCCATCGTCGTCATCGCTGTCGAGCGGGTCACTCGTGCCGAGACTCGCCTCGATGTTGGTGAGCGTCTGGTTCCGGTTGTTGGTGACTTCGATCTTGATGAGTCGCGAAGAATCAACACCAATAGTGGCGTTGGAAGCTGCCACTCGGAAGTCGTCACGGCGTGGGGCAATTGCGGTCACAAGCGAGACGTCATTGTCGTACCGCTGCTCATCAGCGTCCGTTCGGTACTGTACCCGCATGTCAAGAGACTTTTCGACGGCTTCAGCATCACGGGTCGCGGCAATCGGAAGCCGAACGGTAGCAGACTCACCCTGTTCAAGCGTCCCCGCAGACACCGATCCTACAAGGAGCCGCAGCGTCGGGTACTCACGAGCGAAATCGAGGGCGACATCGTTTGCGGTGCGGGGCCCCTCGTTGGTTACCCGGACTTGGATGGTGCTCTCTTCATCGACTCGCACGGTCCCATCAACAATATCTAGGCTGAAACCCTGCTCAGCAGCCGGCTCGATCCCAGTCGAGAGATCGGTGTCGCGGCCATCGATCCCATCTGGGTTCGTATACTGGACTGTCCCGTCTAATTCGTACTGTCGAACCGATGCGTCCGACTTCACAGCCGTCTCATAGGTGATTTCAGCAGCCTCACCAGGCGCTAACGTGTCAACACGCCCGACATCGCTCTGTTGGCCGTTGAATCCAACCATCGAGCTCTGCGAGCTGAGCGAGAGCGCCACATTACGGGCAGGCTCGCCACCAATGTTTTCGATTTGTACCGTGAGCGGCCCCGACTCACCGATCTGTAGTCCGCTGTCGTCAACAGTGGTGAGTCGGAATTGTGGCGCATCGTCGATCTCGATTTCAACGGTGTCAGTCACGGTGTAAGTCCGTTCGTTTTCACCGCCACCAGATCGCCGGAAAGAGGTGTACGAGTAGGTCATCTCAACGTCAACCTCGTAGGTCCCTGGCTCGGCATCCTCAGGGATGTCAACGGTAAATGGGACTGATCGCGGCTCATTCTCACTGATCGAGCCGACTGAGTGCTCAGCAGTTTCAACTGTCAAGGGAGCGCTGCTGCTGTCTAGTTCAACGACTACGTTTCGAGCGGTAGTAACGCGGTTTCGCTCGGGTGGAGTGTCGTACCGCGTGGTGGCATCATTTGCGATCTGAATTGTCAGCGTCTCAGTGTTACCGGGCGTCAGCGTTGGCTCCGGGGCGTATGCCTCAAGATCTGGATCCCCACCGGTTGCTGACTGTGCCTGTGCCCCGATCGTAGTTGTAGCGACTCCCGCCGTCGAAAGGAGCACTACCATAGACAGTACAATGAGAGTTCTCACTGTGTCGGAACGGAGAATTGATTCTCGACTTTTCGACTGACCCTTGGAACCTCCAGTATATCTCACTGTGTACAATACTACACACGGACGCATGTATATCCTTCGGCTTATTCGGCACCAAACAAGAGCCATTTTAGCGCCCTTTGTACACCAAAATTAGATCTTAATTATGTTTCAACCGTTTTGACCATCTATCTTCTCATCCAATGTATTGTTATTTACACCCAATATTAATGGCAGGTGTCGCGCTCGCGGTGGAAGGGGTTTCACCTGAGGTCGCAGCAACGATCGGCGTCATTGACATCCTCCCCGCGCTGAAACGCGAGAATTCCCACGGCACTGCACCGCTGGGTTGGGATATTGTGGTTTACGACGTTACCTGTTCTTGAGGTACAAACGCACCAGTTTCCTTGTCAAACAGGAACGTCGATGGCTGTGCCAACCAGCCGTTACTCCTATCACCGCCATCCATGGCGGGACTCGGAGATACTTTCTGGCGGATGTTCTCGGCCCCGTTCACATTGCCAGAGCCGACTCCACTCAGCGACTACCGTCCGGCAAAGCATTATGACGCTTCACAGCGAAGCGTTTAGCATGAGCGTGACAATCCCCGTGGTTTCGACGCCAAACGTACTCGGCGGAAAGCCACGAGTAGAAGGGACACGGGTCGGTGTCCACCAGATCGGGTCACTGATTCGTGAACAGGGCTGGTCGACCGCGGCCGTCGCCGAGGCGTTCGACCTCACGCCAGACGAGATCGACGCCGCTCTCACTTATAGAGGCTAGAAGGCGAATACACCCGCCTTCAGGCGGGTGATGAAGCCGACATAATGGGAAGCAATCCACTAGCCGAACGTCTGTACCGAGTTTCACAGACAGAGATTTAACTGACAGGCCGCTCTATAGAGAGCTAGGAATCGGTCGGAACGGAGCGGATTCCGAACCGTCCTTCGGAGGCGGCCTGTCCGCCCGCGTAACGAGGTCGTTCGAAAATCTTCGATTTTCGTGATCACGAGAGACTTCGTCTCTCAGACGACAGTATCTGAAAGGGCGGTCGGTGAACGCCATATCCTCGAAGGGTGTGTCTGTGCCGACTGCTCAAAGCAAACCAGACGATACCCCCAAGTCCGTTGACGCTTGCCGGCGTCCCCGTGGCAAAAACAACACTGGGACGCCGTACACGGTTGAGGATAGGGGTAACGGCCAGTTGGCATGGCCAGCAGTCCACCAGTCCGACACTGTGGGACTACCCGTGCCCGAAAGGGCTGGTAGTCCACTGACTGGACTGTAAACCTGAAACTCCCACCGCTCGGGATTCCTCCGCGTTTACCCGGAGGAGGATGTCAATACGAGGCGAACCCGCAAGAGATGGACGCGATCAGCACGGAAGCAAATCGGTTCCGTGAGCGGTTAGCCGACGAGAGTCGAGCACCACGGTGATGCGGCTGCTCTGTGATCAGAACGTCGCGCGACGGTACGTCAAGGCTTGTATTCAGGCGTGTAAACTACCCTACCCTACTCCCTCGGCGCTCCGCGCCTCGGTCCTTGAGGGTAGGGCTTTGATGTGGACTCCCGGCAATTAGTCGCCAGCAATAGGCTGGTGACTCTCACCGTTCAACGTCCCACCAGTCACGCGCACGTCTACTGGTGCGTCTCCGCTCTCCGACTTGGGCGAGGAACGG
>NZ_NHNZ01000111.1:0-103984 GCF_002727095.1 Halorubrum sp. C191
CTCGTGGGCTCGGCGTCTACTACCCCATGGGCGGGATGTACGAGGTGATCGAGGCGGTCGAAACGGTGGCGCGCGACGCCGGCGCAGACGTTCACACGGGCGTCGAGGTGACGGCGCTGGAGCCGATAGACGGCGGCGTCGAAGTCGAGCTCGGCGGCGACCGCTACGTCCACGATCGGGTCGTCTGTAATGCGCCGCCGGCGCACGTCGAGCGCGAGCTGCTCCCCGACGGCGCCGTCTCGCGGGTCGGCGACTACTGGGACCGGCGGACGTACGGGCCCGCGGCGCACCTGCTGTACCTCGGCGTCGAGGGGGAGCTGCCGGAGCTGGAACACCACACGCTCGCGCTGCCGACGGACTGGGACCCGCACTTCGCGGCGATATTCGACGACCCCGCGTGGCCGACTGGGGAGACGGACCCGGTCGTGTACGTGAACGTGCCCTCGCGCACCGACCCGTCGGTCGCGCCCGACGGCCACGAGGCGGTCGTGACGCTCGTGCCGCTCGCGCCCGGGCTCGACGACACCCCCGAGCGACGGACGGCGCTCAGGGAGCGCGTCCTCGACGCCGTGGCGTCGCGGGCCGGCGCCGACCTCCGCGGCCGGATCGTCGCCGAGGAGTCCGCGTGCGTCTCCGAGTTCGCCGATCGGTTCGACCAGCCCGGCGGGAGCGCGCTCGGACTCGCGCACACGATGCGACAGACCGGCCCGCTCCGCCCCGGGCCGCGCGTCCGCGGGACCGACCGGCTCTACTACGTCGGCGGGAGCAGCAACCCGGGGATCGGGGTGCCGATGTGCCTGCTCGGCGGCGAACACTGCGCGGCCGCCGTCGAGGCGGACGTCGGCGCTGGCCCGCTGGACCGACTCCCGCTGGTCGGTCGATGACCGCGAGGGACGAAACGATCGTCTGGTATTTAACCGATAAATAAGAATATTTCGAATAATACGAGCCGGTTCCGGAATCTGTTAGAAAAACCTTACCAGTCAGGTTGGTACATTTAATAAATACGCCACGTGATACACACCGTCGCATGATCGAAACAGCAGCGGCCGACATACTCGCAGGCGGAATGGTCCCGCTCGAAATGACCCAAACGCAGATCTTCGAGGCCGTTCAGAGCGACACGCTCCTCGCTTCGTCGCTCTGGATCAACATCGCCCTCGCGGGCCTCTCGATCCTCCTCTTCGTGTACATGGGCCGGAACGTGGAGGACCCGCGCGCGCAACTGATCTTCGTGGCCACGCTGATGGTCCCGCTGGTCTCTATCTCCAGTTACACCGGCCTCGTCTCCGGGCTCACGGTGAGCTTCCTCGAAATGCCGGCCGGCCACGCATTGGCCGGGCAGGAGGTTCTCACCCCGTGGGGCCGGTACCTCACGTGGGCGCTGTCGACGCCGATGATCCTCATCGCGCTCGGCCTGCTGGCCGGGTCGAACACCACGAAGCTGTTCACGGCCGTCGTGGCCGACATCGGGATGTGCGTCACCGGCCTCGCGGCCGCGCTGACGACGTCTTCGTACCTGCTCCGCTGGGTGTGGTACGCGATCAGCTGCGCGTTCTTCGTCGTCGTCCTCTACATCCTGCTCGCCGAGTGGGCCGAGGACGCCGAGATCGCCGGGACGGCGGACATCTTCAACACGCTGAAGGTGCTCACCGTGGTCCTCTGGCTCGGCTACCCGATCTTCTGGGCGCTCGGCGCCGAGGGGCTGGCGGTGCTTGACGTCGCGATCACCTCGTGGGCGTACAGCGGGATGGACATCGTCGCGAAGTACCTCTTCGCGTTCCTCCTGCTCCGGTGGGTCGTCAACAACGAGCGGACGGTCGCCGACGTGGCGTCCGGCCTCGGCTCGGGCTCGCGCGGCGGTGCGGCGCCCGCCGACGACTGAAGCCGGTCGCGTTCTCGGGGATCTTTTTTCGGTCGCTCGCCCGCCAGCGGTCGGCGTGACGACCGAGAGCAAAGCGCTAAACCCGCGGCGGCGGTGAATCGGGACATGAAACAGGCGATCGTCGCGCGGACGGACATCGGGATGGGCGAGGGAAAGCTCGCCGCGCAGGTCGCGCACGCGTCGCTGTCGGCGTATCAGGACGCGAGCGAGCGGGCGCGGAAGAAGTGGCAGGGCGAGGGACAGAAGAAGGTCGTCCTCAAGGGCGACTCCGAGAGCCGGCTGTTCGAGCTGGCCGACAAGGCGGACAGGGAGGGGCTCCCGTACGCGATCGTCCGCGACGCCGGGCACACACAGTTAGAGCCCGGCACCGTCACCGCGCTCGCGGTCGGGCCGGCCCGCGACGACAGCGTCGACCGCGTGACCGGCGACCTCTCGCTGTACTGAATGGCCCCCGAACGCACTCTCCGCGAGGCGCACCCGACCGAGCGCGCCGTCGGGATCGCGTACTACGTCAGCGACGCCGACGGGATCGGCGGCCGGCTCCGCGAGTCGCCGGAGGACTTTCGGGTCCGGGAGCTGGAGGCGTTCGACGCGGAGCCGCTCGGCGCCGAAGCGGGGAGCTACCCCGAACTCGTCGTCCGGGCGACGCTCCGCGACTGGGACACGAACGACTTCGCGCGCCGGCTCTCGGACGCCCTCGGGATCAGCCGCGAGCGCGTCTCGTGGGCGGGGACGAAGGACAAGCGCGCCGTCACCACGCAGCTGTTCACGGTCCGCGGGGTCGACGCGGACGCGCTCCCCGAGATCCGCGGCGCCGATGTCGAGGCGCTCGGCCGGGCGGGGCGGAGCCTCTCGTTCGGCGACCTCGCCGGCAACGCCTTCGAGATCCGCGTCGCGGACGCGGTCGGGGAGGCACCCGAGCGTGTCGCGGACGCGGTACAAGACCTCCGGGCGTTCGCGGGCGGCGCGGACGGGCCGAACGACTCCTCGACCGGTGAGCGGGCGTTTCCGATCGAGGCGACCGTCGGCGTCCCGAACTACTTCGGCCAGCAGCGTTTCGGCAGCCGGCGACCGGTCACCCACGTCGTCGGGCTCGCGATCGCCTGCGAGGACCCCCGCGAGGCGGTCCGGCTGTACGCGGGTAACCCGGCCGAGACGGAGCCGGACGACACCCGCGCCGCGCGCGACCGTGTGAACGCGGCCTTCGGCGTGAGCGACGGTTCCGGAGCCGACGACGGCTTCGGGGCCGACGGCAGTCCCGGCGACGGCGGTCGCGCCGCCGACGGCACGGGCGACGGCGACTGGGCCGCGTGCCTCGACGCGATCCCCGGGAAGCTCCGGTTCGAGCGGTCGATGGTCCACCGGCTCGCCGACCGCGGCGTCGACCCCGCCGCGCCGCCCGACGACGAGGACTGGTGGCACGCGCTGGAGGCCGTTCCCTCGAACCTCCAGCGGCTGTTCGTCAACGCCGCGCAGTCGTTCCTCTTCAACCGGATCGTCAGCGAGCGGCTGCGCCGCGGCCTCCCCTTCGACCACCCCGTCGCCGGCGACGTGGTCTGTTTCGCCGACGGCGACGCGCCCGGGGAGCTGTACGCGCCCGACGCGGACCGGCTCCAGCGGGTCGACGCCGACCGCGTCGACGTGGTCGCCAGGCACTGCGAGCGCGGGCGGGCGTTCGTTACCGCGCCGCTGGTGGGCACCGAGACGGAGCTCGGCGACGGCGAGCCCGGCGAGATCGAACGCGAGGTGCTCGCGGACGCCGGCATCGAGCCGGGGGACTTCGACCTCCCCGGCGAGTTCGACTCCGCGGGCACCCGGCGGGCGATCCTCCTTCGGACCGACCTCGACGCGTCGTTCGCGGACGGCGACCCCCGGTTCGCGTTCGCGCTGCCGAGCGGGTCGTACGCGACCGTGCTGCTCCGCGAGTTCACGAAGCGCGGCCCGCTAGCCCTCTGATCGATCCGCGTTTGTGTATTTTCGTAAACCTCGCGGCGGCGGAAAACACCACGATACTGCGACACGTTCCGAGCCGTTTTTGTGCGGCTGTCGTCAATCGAGGCCATGACCCGAATCGTCGTCATCGACCTCCACGGCCAGTTCACGCACCTCGAACGGCGGGCGCTCCGCGACCTCGGCGTCGACACCGAGATCGTCTCGGCCGACGCGCCGGCCGACGAGGTCGACGCTGACGGGGTCGTCCTCTCGGGCGGGCCCGACATGGACCGCGTCGGGAACGCGCCGGACTACCTCGACCGCGACCTCCCCGTCCTCGGGATCTGCCTCGGGATGCAGCTGATCGCCAGCGAACTCGACGGCGCAGTCGGCGAGGGCGACTACGGCGGCTACGCCGACGTGGACGTGGAGATCGTCGACGACGAGGACCCGCTCGTCGGCTCGCTCGCGCCGGAGACGCGCGTCTGGGCCTCCCACGCCGACGAGGTGACCGAGCTGCCCGACGGGTTCGGTCGCACCGCCACCTCCGACGTCTGCGGCATCGAGGCCATGGCCGACCCGGACGCGGGGCTGTACGGCGTCCAGTGGCACCCGGAGGTCGCGCACACGGAGCGCGGCGAGGAGGTCTTCGAGAACTTCGTCGCGATCTGCGAGTCGGCCTGACGGCGTCGCGCGGACCCGAGGCCCGCCGGTAGCGGCGGTGAAAGAACGGAAGGAGACGGCGAGCGCCTACTCGTCGAACAGCTCGTCGACAGCCTCGCCCGCGGTCTCGACCGCCTCCTGCGCGACCGCCTCTCTGTCTGGCTCGGCGTCCGCGGGCGCGTTGAGGTAGACGTCGACGTCGAGGACCCCGTCCTCGAAGGTGACGGTGACGTCGAGATCCGTGACGGCCGACTGGTCGTAGTGTTTGAAAACGATCCCCTCGGCCGCCTCGGCGGCGGTGCGAACGACCTCATCGTCGCTCGGGTCCGAGGCGGCGTCGGCGTCGTCGGTCACGGCCTTACGCGCCGCCGGCGCCCGGGCCGCCCGGTCCCATCGGGCCGCCGCCGCCGGCGCCGCCCTGAAGCATCTGCTGGAGTTCGCTCTGGAGGTCGTCGAACTGCTCCTCGACGCGCTCCTCCTGCTTCGTGAGCTGCTCGACGCGGACCTCGAGCGAGTCGACCTTGTCCTCGAGGTCGTCGTAGGCGGACTCGTAGTCCGTCTC
Source organism: Halorubrum sp. C191 (assembly GCF_002727095.1). Lineage (NCBI taxonomy): Archaea > Methanobacteriati > Methanobacteriota > Halobacteria > Halobacteriales > Haloferacaceae > Halorubrum > Halorubrum sp. C191. The sequence goes on from NZ_NHNZ01000111.1 coordinate 5,043, forward strand.
GACGAGGACCTCGCCGATCTCGCGGTACATGCCCGCGTCCTCGTCGACGTCTTCGAGGGCGTCGAGGGCGGTCTTCGACTCGTTGAGCGCGGACTGCGCCTGCTCCTTCTGCTCGGCGACCTGCTGTGCGGTCTCCTGAAGCTCCTGCAGCTCCTCGATCTTCTCCTGTGCCTCGGGCGGCATGTTCCCTTGCATGGGCGGACCGAGGCGGCCCGGACAGAAAAACCCCTTACTTCTCCGACGAGGGACAATTCGCAGCGCAGCGGACTGAAGGGCCGCCGTATCGGCATCTCCGGTGATCCTCAATCACGGCCGGTACCGACGCGTTCGGCGACGGCGATCAGTCGCGACCAGCTGTTGACGCCGGCGCGCAGCGCCACGAGGTCGTCGGCGAGCACGCGGATCCGGACAGCGTCGCCCTCGCGGTCGACCGTCGCGGCCGAGCGGGCGTCGTCGATCTCGCCGATCTCGGGGCCGAGCGCGTCGGCCACGACCCGTGCGCGCCGCTCGGAGGGGTAGGTGAACGAGAGGACCGTCTCGTGTGCGCGCGTCACGGTCCGAGAGGGAGACGAAAGCGTCGGATTACTCGACGTTCACTTCCTTCACGTCGCCGCCGCGCTCCTTCAGGAGGACGCGGTGGCCGCAGTACGGGCAGCGCACGCCGCCGTACTCGTCGAGGGTGACGTCGCGCTTACAGCGGGAGCACTTGTAGCTCATCGTCCTATTCCTCGTCGGCGAGCGCGGCGCGGATGGAGCGGCGGACGGTGCGACCGCCGGGCGTCTCGGGGCGGTACGCGCCGCCGGTGAACGCCTCGCCGGTCTCCTCGTTGACCCAGATGCCGGTACCCACGCGCTTGACGTCGTCGCCGTCGACGGTCGCGTTGCGCATCTCCTCTTCGATGTCCTGGACCCGCTTGCGGGCGACCCGGCCGTAGCGAGCGCCGAATCGGCCCGCGCTGCCGGTGCTTCGAGCCTTGTCCTCAGCCATAGTAGCCACTCCTACCGCCAGCGCAGGTAAAAAGGCTGCGAGTCGCGGCGGTTGGAAAGTCACCCGCGACGAGAGAAGGCAACCGGATGTGACGGCGGCGCGTGCCTGCGAGCGGCCGGAGCGAAGCGGAGGCCGCGAGGGGCACGCGCGAGGGAGTCAGTCGCCCGAAGCGAAGCGAGGGCGAGTGACGAGGCTGGGGAGGTGTGAGGCACGGGGCGGCGCTGTGCGGGGTGGGACTCGAAGGGGCAGCCGTGAGGGCGCCGTAGGCGATGTAAGCACCGGAACGAGGGAGCGAACGAAGTGAGCGACCGAGTGAGGAGCACAGCGAGCGTACGGCGCCCTCACGGCTGGGGCTTTGGCGGTGGGAACCGGCGATCTGTAGCTGACCGAGCAGAGTTGAGCGGCTTGAGCTTCGGCTGTGTTCGACTCCGGAGTACCGATATGAATGGGACACACACCCGCGTATCGACCGCAACACATTTCACAACCAAGTAATACTACCAAGTTGTATGGACGGATTCAACGGCTTCGCGGACGTGAGCGAGACCGACGTGACGAAGGCGATCGGGAACGAGTGGACCGACGGATTCCTCGATTTCACCGACTCCGAGGTCATCGTCCTCGGCGGCGGCCCCTCCGGACTGATGGCCGCGAAGGAGCTGGCCGAGCGCGGCGTGAAGGTGATGATCGTCGAGAAGAACAACTACCTCGGCGGCGGCTTCTGGCTCGGCGGGTTCCTGATGAACACCGTGACGGTCCGGGACCCCGCCCAGGAGATCCTCGACGACCTCGACGTGGAGTACGAACCGGTCGAGGACGTGGACGGGCTCTACACCGCCGCGGGGCCGGAGGCCTGCTCCGGGCTGATCAAGGCGGCCTGCGACGCCGGCGCGCGCGTCCAGAACATGACCGAGTTCACCGACCTCGTCGTCCGGGACGACCACGAGGTCGGGGGGATCGTGATGAACTGGACGCCGGTCCACGCGCTCCCGCGCGAGATCACCTGCGTCGATCCGATCGCGGTCGAGTCCGACCTCGTCATCGACGCGACCGGCCACGACGCGGTCGCGATCAGCAAGCTCGACGAGCGCGGCGTCCTCTCGGCGCCCGGGATCGAGCACGCGAAGGAGCACAACACCGGCATGGACCAGACGGGCGACGGCGAGTACGGCGCGCCCGGCCACGACTCGCCCGGCCACGACTCGATGTGGGTCGGTGAGAGCGAGGACGCGGTCGTCGAGCACACCGGCGTCGTCCACGACGGCCTGATCGCCTCCGGGATGGCGGTCGCGACCGCCCACGGCCTCCCGCGGATGGGCCCGACGTTCGGCGCGATGCTCGTCTCCGGCAAGCGCGCCGCGCAGTCCGCGCTCGACGAGCTCGGCGTCGACGCGCCCGAGGTGTCGCTGTCGACCGGTAGCGCGCCCGCGCCCGCCGACGACTGAAAATCCGTCACCGCTGACGCTGCGGCGACCGACCCTCCACCGTTCCGATCGCTCGGCGATACGTACTCGACTGCGGAGCGACCGCGAGCGCCGGCAGAGCCCCGGTCGCGGGCTCCGTGTCCGGGACCCGCGAGGGACCGTTCTTCACGAACGTTCACTCGGGAGCGACTCAACCGGGTGCCTTTTTCAGCCGCTACGCCGAACCCGGCGGTATGCGAAACGCCAAGATCGTCTGTACGATCGGTCCCGCCTCGGACGACCGGGACACGATCCGCGGCCTCGCCGACGCGGGGATGTCCGTCGTCCGACTCAACGCCAGCCACGGGACGACCGACCACCGGGAGACGGTGATCGAGCGCGCCCGCGCCGTCGACGACGAGATCGACGACCCGCTCGCGGTGATGGTCGACCTGAAGGGGCCGGAGGTCCGCACCGCCGAGATCGACGACCCGATCGCGCTCGCCGAGGGCTCGGAAGTGAGCTTCCTCGAAGGCGACGACGCGACGCCCGAGCGCGTCGGGCTCACCCACTCGATCGGGGCCGCCGAGCCGGGCGACACGATCCTCCTCGACGACGGCCGGATCGAGTGCCGCGTCGAGCGCGTCGACGGCGAGTCCGTGGTCGCGACGGTCGTCTCGGGCGGAAAGCTCGGCTCCCGGAAGGGCGTGAACCTGCCGGGCGTCGCCATCGACGTGGACCTGATCACCCCGGAAGACGAGGCCGAACTCGACCTCGCGGCCCGGACGAACGCCGACTTCGTGGCGGCCTCGTTCGTGCGCGACGCGGACGACGTGTACCGGATCGCCGACGAGCTGGAGGCGCGCGGCGGCGACGACATCCCGATCGTCGCGAAGATCGAACGCGCCGGGGCGGTCGAGAACCTGGAGGGGATCGTCGACGCCGCCGACGGCGTGATGGTCGCCCGCGGCGACCTCGGCGTCGAGTGCCCGCTTGAAGACGTGCCCGTGATCCAGAAGCGGATCATCCGGACCTGCGTCAACGAGGGCGTCCCCGTCATCACCGCGACGGAGATGCTCGACTCGATGGTCTCCTCGCGGCGGCCGACCCGCGCGGAGGCCTCCGACGTGGCGAACGCCGTCCTCGACGGCACCGACGCCGTGATGCTCTCCGGCGAGACCGCGGTCGGCGAGGACCCGATCAACGTCGTCGACACGATGGACCGGATCGTCCGGCAGGTCGAGTCTAGTGACGAGTACGCGGAGACGCGCGAGCAGCGCGTCCCGACCGCCGAGGAGGGCTCCCGGACGGAGGCGCTGGCGCGGTCGGCGCGCTACCTCGCGCGCGACATCGGCGCCTCCACGGTGGTCGCGGTCTCCGAGTCGGGCTTCACGGCGCGAAAGACCGCGATGTTCCGCCCGGGCGTCCCGGTCGTCGCGACGACGCCGAACGACCGGGTCCGCCGACAGCTCGCCCTCTCGTGGGGAGTCCGACCGGTGTTGACCGAGTACGCCAACGACATGGAGTCGATCCTCGACAACGCGGTCGACGCCGCGCTCGACCGCGGCGGCGCGGCGTCCGGCGACACCCTCGTGGTCCTCTCCGGGATGCTCACCGAGCTGGAGGGGACGAACACGACGAACACCCTGAAGGTCCACGTCGCCGCGGAGACGCTCGTGACCGGGAAAGGGGCCGTGGCCGGCCGCGTGGCCGCCCCGGTCCACCGGACCGAGGACGGCGACCTCGACGCGCTCCCCGAGGACTCCGTGGTCGCGCTGGGGCCCGAGTTCAACGGGGAGTTCGGCGGCGACCTCGACCGGATCGCCGGCATCGTCGACGCCCGCGAGGGGATGACCGGCTACCCCGCCGTCGTCGCCCGCGAGCTGGGCGTCCCGATGGTCTCCGGCGCCGCCCTCCCCGAGTCGGTCGCCGACGGGGCCATGGTGACCGTCGACGGCGAGCGCGGCGTCGTCTACGACGGCGACGTGCTCCGCGCGGCCCGCGAGCGGTAAGTACCGGCGACGCCCGCGACGCGACCGCCGCGCTCGGTCCGGGACCGACGCGCCCGCCAGCCATTTATTACGGAGTCGCGTACGAGGTCGTATGAGCGACGAATCCGGCGACGGTGCCCGCGACGGAGACTCGGCCGTCGAGGCCGGCGACGACGCCGTCACCGGCGATCGGAGCCGAGCCAACGACGCGGGCGAGAAGGGCCCGGACGGCGGGACCGAGTGGCGCTTCTCGGTCGACGACGTGGGGCCGGACGGGATCACCGAGGACACCGCCACCCCGGCGGACGAACCGATCGAGCCGGGCGACATCACCCTCGAACACGCGGCGTTCGTCGTCCTCGGCGTCGCCCTCACCGTCGGCACCTTAGTGGTCGGACTCTGAGTCGGACGCCGCGGGGAGACCGGACGAGGAGCGTCGAGAGCGTCCGAGCGACGAGCGGCGAGACGGCCCGAGGGGAGAGCGTCAACGGCTCGTCGGACGCCGCGCGACCGCGCGCACCACCACTTATCAGGCCGCGGCCGTAGGACCGAACATGAACGCGCTGGCACAGTCCGGACTCCTCTCGCCGGACACCCTCCCCCTCCTGCTGTTGACCGCGGGGCTGCTGCTCTCGATGGCGGAGGCGCTCGCGCCGGGGGCGAACTTCATCGTCGTCGGCATCGCGCTCATCGGCGCCGGGCTCGGCGGGCTGGCGCTGACCTCGCTCGGCGTCGCCGGCGCCCTCCTCACCCTGTTCATGGCGCTGCTGACGCTCGTGTTCGGTGCGGCTGCCTTCTACGCCTACCACGAGTTCGACTTCTACGGCGGGAAGGGGCAACAGCAGACCAGCGACAGCGACTCCCTGAAGGGGAAGACCGGAACCGTCACGGAGCGCGTGACGCCCACGGGCGGCGAGGTGAAACTCGCCGGCGGCGGGTTCAACCCACACTACTCCGCCCGGTCGATGGAGGGGACGATAGACGAGGGCGAGGAGGTGATGGTGGTCGACCCCGGCGGGGGGAACGTCGTCACCGTGGAGTCGCTGGGGTACGTCGAGGACGACATCGACCGCGAGCTGGCGGCCGACCGCGCGCGGAAGGCCGCGGCGAGCGAGGCCGAGCGGGAGGCGGACGCGGCCGAAGAGGACGCCGACCCGGAGGCCGAACTCGAACGGGAGTGACGCGGTCGGCGGCGGCGCGTTCGACCGAAAAAGCACTTGTGTGTCGCCCCGGATCGCTTGGGCGTGCCCTCCCCGCTCGCCGTCCTCACGAGTCCGATCGGTAGCGTCCTCGACCGCGTCCGCGACGCGTTCGACTCTCCCCGCGCCGGGACCGTCGCGGTCGCGATGCTGGTCGTCGTCACGATCGGCACCAGTGTCGGAATCATCGCGCTCGGGGCCGTCTTCGACGCGACGGTCGACCAGCAGATCACGGTCGACAACCCGGATCGCCCCTCGGAGTCGACCTGCGAGACCTTCGGCGACGACCCCGACTCCGCGTTCGCAGAGGAGTGTGACGAGCCGAAGCAAATCGAGGTCGACGCGGGCGAGGAACTGAGCGACGCCGCGAACGGCTACATCCACTACGGGCTGCTCGGCGTCCCGATCTGGTGGGTCGCGTTCGCGCTCGCGCTCCACGTCGGGGCGCTCGTCGCGGGCGGCTCCGGCTCCGTCGGCGACTCCTTCGTGATCGCCGGGTGGGCGATCGGGGCTGAACTGCTCCGGCTCGGCGCCGGGATCGTCGCGATCTGGTACACGCTCTCGAACGCGGCGCCCGCGGGGTCGTCGTTCGAGGCGCTCACGACGGACCTCGTCGCCGCGATCACGAGCGCGACGGGGCCGCTGCTGGTCGCGTCCGCGGTAGCGATCGCGATCCAGTGGGTCGTGGTCGTCGGCGGGCTGGAGGCCGTACACGACCTCGACCGCGGCCCCGCGGCGGGGGTGGCGACGTTCTTCGCCGCGATCGCCCTCCTGATCGCGGCGGTCTGAGCGCTCCCAGAGCGGTCGGCCCCGGGCGTCGGTTCGAGCGCTCGGAGCCGCCGATTCGGGAGTTTTTAAGCCGCCGGCGCTCCCCCTCTCGGTATGATCCTGTCCGACGCAGACATCCTCGACCGGCTCGCCGAGGGCGACCTCGCGATCGAGCCGCTCGACGACGTCGACCAGCAGGTCCAGCCCGCCAGCGTGGACCTGCGGCTCGGCGAGCGGTTCCTGGAGTTCCAGCGCACCAACATCCCCTGTATCCACCCGACAGACGCCGGCGAGGTGAGCGAGTACGTCACCGAGACGACCGTCGCCGAGGGCGACGAGTTCATCCTCCACCCCGGCGACTTCGTCCTCGGGACGACCGCCGAGCGGGTCAAGATTCCGGACGACCTCGTCGCGCACGTCGAGGGGCGCTCTTCGCTCGGGCGACTCGCCATCGTCGTCCACGCCACCGCTGGGCTGTGCGACCCCGGCTACGAGGGGCAGATTACCCTCGAACTCTCGAACCTCGGGACCGCCCCGGTCGCGCTCTCGCCCGGAATGCGCGTCTCGCAGCTCACCTTCACCGAGCTGAAGCGGCCCGCGGACCGGCCGTACGGCGCCGAGCGGGGCTCGAAGTACCAAGGACAGGACGGCCCGCAGGCGTCGCGGATCGGCGACGATCCGGAGTTCGCCAACGATAGCCGCACCGATGAAGCGGCCGGAGGTGACGGGCGATGAGGTTCATCGAGGAGGTCGTCGTCGACGAGTTCCTGCCGACCGTCCGCTCGATGCTCGCGGAGGACCTCCGCGACCGCGGGTTCACCCAGAGCGAGGTCGCCGACGCCCTCGGCATCTCGCAGTCGGCGGTCTCGAAGTACGCCGCCGGCGACGTGGCCAGGCACGAAGACATCGTCGCGGACGAGCGCGTGCGCGACCTCGTCGAGCGCGTCGGCGAGGGGCTCGCGAGCGGCGACCTCACGCCCGTGGCCGCGCTCGTCGAAATCGAGGTGCTGATCCGCCAGCTGGAGGAGGGCGACCTGCTCGCCGACCTCCACGAGGCGGCGATGCCGGGGCTCGCCGACGCCGACGTGGAGTTCTCGGTCCACGACCCGGACAGCGGGCTCCGCGAGCGCGAGCGCGTCCTCACCTCGGTCCGGCGCGGGCTCCGCACCCTGACGAACGCCTCCGGCTTCGCCGGGCTCATCCCGAACGTCGGCGCGAACGTCGCCGAGTGTACCGACGACGCCGCCACGGTCGACGACGTGGCCGCGGTCCCGGGCCGGCTCGTCGACGTGAAGGGCCGCGCGATGGTGCCCGGCGAGCCGGAGTTCGGCGTGAGCGAACACGTCGCGACGGTGCTGCTCGCGGCGCGCGAGGCCGGGTCCGGCGTCCGGGGCGCGGTGAACCTCCGGTACGACCCGGAGACGGTCGCGGCGCTCGGCGAGTCGCACCCGACCGTCGAGTTCGACGCCGAGCGCGAGACCCGCGAGGCGGTCGCCGACGCGGTCGCGGCCGCCGACCGCTCGGCGGACGACGAGGCGGAGACGCTCGTGGCGTACCAGACCGGCGCGGTCGGCGTCGAGCCGATCGTGTACGTCCTCGCGCCGACCGCGGCCGAGGCGGCGCGGATCGTCCGCGGCCTGCTGTGACGCGGGGCAGGTCGTCCGCGACCGACCGTGACCCCGTCACGGGCGACGGGTTTTAGACCGGACCGTCCAAATTCACGGGCGTGACACGGACACGGCGGTCCGGGATGCGGACGCGCTCCTTCTAGCGGCGGGCGGATCCGTCGCGGCGGCGACGGCCGGTAGCGCGGCCGACGCCGGCGCGGCGGCGAATCCCGCCGCCCTTCCGCAGCGCCCGGACCGTCGACCCGGCCGCGGTGTGACCAGTTCCCGAGCCGGCCGCGACGGCCCAGAACCAGCGGGCTTTAGACCCGATCGACCGACATACGACATACACACACCACATGAGCCACGACGACTTCCCCACGGCCGACCCGGCGGTGGTGACCTGTGGGCTGCCGTACGCCAACGGCGACCTCCACATCGGTCACCTCCGCACCTACGTCGGCGGCGACGTGTACAGCCGCGCGCTCGAACGACTCGGGCAGGAGACCGCGTTCGTCTCCGGCTCCGACATGCACGGCACGCCGGTCGCGGTCAACGCCGAGCAGGAGGGCGTCTCCCCGGAGGCGTTCGCGCTCGACTGGCACGAGCGCTACGCGGAGACGTTCCCGAAGTTCAACGTCGAGTTCGACAACTACGGCCACACCCACGACGAGACGAACACGGCGGTGACTCAGGAGCTCGTCCGCGACCTCGACGAGGCGGGCCACCTCTACGAGAAGGAGATCATGGTCGCGTACGACCCCGTCGACGACCAGTACCTCCCGGACCGCTACGTCGAGGGGACCTGCCCCTACTGCGGCGCGCACGCCCGCGGCGACGAGTGCGACGAGGGGTGCCAGCGCCACCTCGAACCCGGCGAGGTCGAGGACCCCGAGTCGACGATCACCGGCAACCCGGCGGAGTACCGCGAGCGCACCCACCAGTTCTTCGCGGTCTCGGAGTTCGCCGACTACCTCTCCGACTTTCTCGACCGGCTGGAGGGCACCTCGAACGCCCGCAACCAGCCTCGCGAGTGGATCGAGCAGGGGCTCCAGGACTGGTGTATTACCCGCGACATGGACTGGGGGATCGACCTGCCCGGCGGGAACCCGCAGGACCTCGTCCTCTACGTCTGGGTCGACGCCCCGATCGAGTACATCTCCTCGACGAAGCAGTACTCCGAGCGCGTCGGCGCGGACGCGTTCGACTGGGAGGCGGCCTGGAAGGAGGGCGCCAGCGACGACCACCCCGAGGGCGGCGAGATCGTCCACGTGATCGGCCGCGACATCATCCAGCACCATACGATATTCTGGCCCGCGATGCTGGAGGCGACCGACCACGCGGAGCCGCGCGCGGTGATGGCGAGCGGGTTCGTCACCCTCGACGGGAAGGGGTTCTCGACCAGCCGCGACCGCGCGGTCTGGGCCGACGAGTACCTCGACGAGGGGTTCCACCCGGACCCGCTGCGCTACTACCTCGCCACCAACGGCGGGTTCCAGCAGGACGTGGACTTCTCGTGGGAGAAGTTCGCCGAGCGCGTCAACACCGAGCTCGTGGGGACCGTCGGCAACTTCCTCTACCGCTCGCTGCTGTTCGCCCACCGCAACTTCGAGGGCGGCCCCGACGCCGACGCCCCGAGCGACGACGTGGCGGCGCGGATCGACGAGGCGGTCGACGACGTGGCCGCCGCGGTCAACGACTACTCCGTGCGGGCGCTGGGCGACGCGGTCACCGACCTCGCGCGGTACGGCAACGAGTACATCCAGCGCAACGAGCCGTGGAAGCTCGTCGACGAGGCCCCCGACGAGGCGGAACAGGTCATCTACGACTGCGTCGCGCTCGCGAAGGCGATCGGGGTCCTCTTCGAGCCGCTGGGCCCCGAGAAGAGCGAACGACTCTGGGAGCAGCTCGGCGAGCCCGGCTCCGTCCACGAGACCACCGTCGAGGCGGCACGGGAGGGCCCGGCGGGCGACCTGAGCGAGCCGACTGAGCTGTTCGAACAGATCGAAGACGAGCGCGTCGAGGCGCTCAACGAGAAGCTCGAAGCGCGCGTCGCCGAGGCGGAAGCGGACGACGGCGACGAGGAGCGCGACGACGACGCGGACGCGACCGACGACGACGGAACCGACGCGAACGCCGACGAAGCCGACGCCGACGACACCGACATGACCGACATCGAACCCCTCAGCGACGACCGCATCAGCTTCGACGACTTCCAAGAACTGGACATCCGCGTCGGGCGGATCGAGGACGCGGTCGGGATCGACGGCGCCGACGAGCTGCTGAAGCTCACCGTCGACCTCGGCGCGGAGACCCGGACGATCGTTGCGGGGCTCAAGCAGCTCCACGACGTCGACGACCTGCCCGACACGAAGGTGATCGTGCTCGCGAACATGGAGAAGGCGGAGCTGTTCGGCGTCGAGTCCAACGGGATGGTCCTCGCGGCCGGCGAGGAGGCCGACCTCCTCACCACCTACGAGGGCGCCGGACCGGGCACGAAGGTGAAGTGAGGCGACGGACCGGCCGGCGCAGCGCCGCTCAGGCGTCGAGCACTTCTATCAGGTTCCCCTCGGGGTCCCTGACGAACAGGACGGTGGTCCCGCTCTCGGTGGTCCGAGGCGGGCTCAGCGTCTCCACGTCGTCCGCGAGGCCGTCGTAGAACGCCTCCACGTCGTCGACGGAGAGGCCGAGGTGCGTCGCCCCGGGACGGTTCAGCTCCGGCGGGTCGGGGCTCTCCTCGCCGACCGGCTCGTATTCGACGAGCTCGACTATCGAGCCGCCGGCGTCGAGGTGGGCGAACTCGGCCGACGCGTCCTCGACGGCGACCGCCTCGGCGAAGGCGTCGCCGCCGACCGCGAACTCGGCGACGAGGTCGAGGCCGAACGTCTCGGCGTAGAAGTCGACGGCGCGGTCCAAGTTGGCGACGGTGATCCCGACGTGGTGGGCGGTTGGGTCGGACACGGGTAGGCGCTCGGCCGGCGCCGGGGAAACCGTGTCGCCTCAGAGCCCGAACAGGCGAGCGACGAGGCCGGCGAGGACGACCAGCGCGCCGAGAACGAACGTCCCCGGGAGCGGGAGAACGAACAGGAGCGCGCCGACCAGTATCAGGAGCGTCGAGGTCCGCATCACCGTCGTTTCGGCGTCGCGACCGATATACCTTCGGACGAGCGACCCCCCGGGACCGAAACGACCATTCCGCCGCCGGCCGACCCTCCGGTATGCACGTGGTCGTCAACGCGGCCCAGAGCGTCGACGGGAAGCTCGCCACCCGCCGCCGGGAACAGCTCCGGATCTCCGGCCCGGAGGACTTCGACCGGGTCGACCGGGTCAGGGCGGCCGCGGACGCGGTGCTCGTGGGCGTCGGCACCGTCCTCGCGGACGATCCGCACCTCACCCTCGACGAGGAGGACCGTCGCGTGGGGCGGCTCCAGAACGGGCGACCGGGCGACCCCGCGCGCGTCGTGGTGGACTCGACCGGGCGGACGCCGACCGACGCCCGAATCTTAGACGACGCGGCGACGACGTACCTCCTCGTCTCGGCCGCGACCGACCGCGACCGGCGGAGCGAGCTCGCCGACGCCGGCGCGGAGGTGATCGTCGCCGGCGAGGAGCGCGTCGACGTCGCCGAGGGGTTCGAGACGCTCGCGGACCGCGGTGTCGACCGGCTGATGGTCGAGGGGGGCGGCGAGGTGATCTTCTCGTGTTTCGAGGCCGGCCTCGTCGACGAACTCCACGTCTACGTCGGCTCGTTCGTGATCGGCGGCCGCGACGCGCCGACGCTGGCGGACGGGGCCGGGTTCACCGAGGAGTTCCCCGACCTGACGCTCGCGGAGACGGAGCGGTTCGACGACGGGATCGTCCTCTCGTACGAGGTCGGCGGTGGCGGCGGCGAGTCGTGAGCAGGGGGACGCGAGGCGAGTCGTGAGCAGGGGGACGCGGCCCGGGGCGTGTGAACGGTAACCACGAAATCGCGGAGTACACGCGCCGTGCCACCGGTGTACACGAAAATCACCGAAGTATTTATATGCCGTCCGCAGGTAGTTGCGGGTACCAGAACGCCTCTGGCGCTGGTGGAATCGCACGCTGAAATGAACGGGAGTTCTTGCAGACGGCCCGACGCACCACAGCGAGCGTCCGCTATCGCCGGAGCGGTGATGGAGAGATAACAAATGGTAACGAAAGAAGAAGTCATCGAGCAGTACGACGTGGAACCGATGGACGAGGCGGACAACGTGGACCTTTCTGAGGACGACTTGGACAACGGCTCCAAGGGGCAGCTCATCAAACGCGCCGGGCAGCTGCGAGACCGACGCAACGAGCTGAACCAGATGGCGTCCGAGCGCGCCTCCAAGCGCGACGACCTCAACGCGAAGACGCGAGAGAAGGTCGACGAGGCCCAGGAACACCGCGAACAGCGCGACGAGCTCAACGAGCAGGTCCAGGAGCACAAGGACAAGCGCAACGAGCTCAACGCCGAGGCCAACGAGCTGTTCGACGAGGTCGAGGAGCTCAAACAGGACCTCGAACTCGGCTCCGGTAAGTCCATCGAGGAGCTCGAAGAGGAGATCGAGGACCTCGAGTTCCGCCAGCAGACCGAAGTGCTCGACGCCGAAGACGAGCGCGATCTCATCGAGAAGATCGACGACAAACGCGAGAAGCTCGCCGAGAAGAAAGAGAAGGTCGACGACACGAGCGAGCTCGACGACCTCGTCGAGGAGGCCGAGGAGGTCCGCTCCGAGGCGTCCCAGCACCACCAGAAGGTGACGGAGCTCGCGGACAAGGCCCAGGAACACCACAACCAGATGATCGAGGCCTACCGCGAGGCCGACGACATCCGCGACGAGGCCGACGAGATGCACGAGCTGTTCGTCGAGGCCCAGGAGGCGGCCGACCGCCACCACGAGGACTTCGTCCGCGTCCAGAAGCGCCTGCGCGAGCTCGACAAGAAGGAGGAAGAAGAGCGGGAGGACGAGCGCGCCGAGAAGCGCGAAGAGGAGAAGGAAGAGGCCGAGGAGATCTATCAGAAGTTCAAGGAGGGCGAGACGCTCGACACCGAGGACCTGATGAAGCTCCAGAAGACCGGCCTCCTGTAAGCCGGGCGACGCGACCTTTCTGCGGTTCTTCTGCGACGCGCCGAGCGACGGGTCCGTCGCCCGCCACGCGCAGGTCGACGGGGGTCCGCCGAGGATTGGCGATCCCGACCGAACGGCTCGGCTCGACGCCGTTCAGTCGGTGCGCGTCGGCTCGTCCTCGGCGACGAAGCGGTCGTACGCAGATGTGAACTCCGCGTCCGCCTCGGTCGCGTCCTCCCACGCGGTGAGGCCCCGCTCCGCGGCCGTTCCCGGGATCGAGTTGTCGAGGAGGAACGCCACGACCCCGCCGACCGCCATCCCCGTCGACCCGATGACGTAGACCGTGTTCGCGACCACGTCGGCCCCGAGGAGCGGGCCGAACAGGAAGACCTCGACCAGCCCCTGCTGGAGGGCGTCCGCGCCCCCGACGCTCCGCATGTACTCCGGGACGGCCAGTCCGGTGAACATCGCGATACCGACGACGAAGATGTTGCGCGAGGAGTCGAGGTCGACGTACTTGAGGTTCGAGAGCCCGACGCCGACGATCTGGGCGAACATGGCGATGTAGAGTCCGCCGATGATCGGGCTCGGGACGGTGGCGACGAGCTGGCCGAAGTAGCCGACGAACCCGACGAGGATCATGAGCGCGGCGCCGATCTGGACGACGTACCGCGAGGCCACGCCGGTGAGACCGATGGCGCCGACGTTCTCGGAGTACGAGGTCGACCCGCCGGTCCCCATCACCCCGGAGAAGACGTTCATCAGCCCCTCCATCCCGATCCCGTGCGTCATCCGCTCGCTGCTGGGGGCGCCCATGCCGGAGAGCCGGGCGACGGCGTGGTAATCGCCGATGGACTCGACGATCGAGGCGGCGACGCCGGCGAGCATCCCGATGACGAACGCCGGCGTGACGCTCGGCACGCCCCACTGAAGCGGGTAGACGAGGTGAACTGGGTCGGCGGCAGCGACGCTCGCCAAGTCGACGTAACCCGGCGTCTCCGGTCCGAAGACGCCGAGAACCGAGAGGGACGCCGCGAGTACCCACGCGACGACGATGCCGAGGAGAACCGGAAACAGCTGGAACAGCTTGGACCGCGCGCCGAGGTACTGCGAGAACAGGACGATGGCGACCAGCGTCAGGCCGACGAGCCACCAGTTCTGATCGGCCGTGGTGATCTCGGGGGCGTTGAACAGGGAGAGACCGATGAGGACGATGACCGGGACGATGACGACCGGCGAGAGACCCTTCCGCAGTCGACCGACGAGGCCGAAGTAGCCGACCGCGACCTCGGCGAGCGCGGCGACGATGATCGCGCCCTGAAGCTGTAACAGGGCGGCCCGCCAGGCCTCGATGCCGGCCGGCGGGTTCGCCGTCACGACGCCGATGACCGCGAGCGCGGGCGCGAGCATCGAGAACGGCGCGCCCTGAACGATCGGGTAGCGGTTGCCGAACGTCGTCTGCGCGAGCGTCGCGATCCCCGACACGACGAAGAACGTGCCGACGAAGCGGGGGATGACCGACTCCGGCATGCCCATCGCGCCGGCGAGGATGAGGGGCACGGCGATGTTCGCCCCGACCATCGTGAGGTAGTGTTGCGCGCCCAGCAGAAGCGACCTCCCGAGCGGTGGTCTGTCGTCGATGCCGTACCGAACGAACGCGTCGTCGTCCTCGTTCCCTCCCATTCCTGTGGCGTTCATCGACGCAGGGGTACAAAAATTCGGCCCTTGGCGGGCGCGGGTCGGCCCGTTGGGAGGTACGGTGCTGTGCCGCGGTAGCTCCGCGACGCGCGTCGGCCGGCGACAGTATATATAAACGGTCCCGCGCCTAACCGACGGTATGGACGACGCGCCGGCGAACGGACGGAAGGGATTGCTCGTGGCCGCCGCGGTGGGCGCGGCGACGACGATCGCGGGCCGAGCGGTGCTCTCGCGGCTCACCGGCGGGCGGTTCGGTGACGCCGACGAGTACAACGCCGCGAAGGTGACCGTGTCGGGGCCGATCAGGCGAAGTCAGGGGCGACCCTCGCCGCTTTCGGGCCCCGGCGGCGCGACCGCCGACGACGTGGTCGAGCAGATCGAGGCGGCCGACGACGACGAGGACGTCGAGGCGCTGCTCGTCGAGCTCAATACGCCCGGCGGCGAGGTCGTCCCGAGCGACGACATCCGGCGGGCCGCCGCCGCCTTCGACGGGCCGACCGTGGCGTACGCGACCGACACCTGCGCCTCCGGGGGGTACTGGATCGCGAGCGGCTGCGACGAGCTGTGGGCACGCGACGCCAGCCTCGTCGGCTCCATCGGCGTCGTCGGCTCCCGACCGAACGCGAAGGGGCTCGCCGACAAGCTGGGGATCTCCTACGAGCAGTTCACCGCCGGGGAGTACAAGGACGCCGGCGTCCCGCTGAAGGAGATCGAGGAGGAGGAACGCGAGTACCTCCAAGGGATCATCGACGGCTACTACGAGCAGTTCGTCGAGACCGTGAGCGAGGGGCGCGACATGGACCCCGAAGAGATCCGGGAGACCGAGGCGCGCGTGTACCTCGGCGACGACGCCGCGGAGATCGGGCTCGTCGACGAACTCGGGACCGAGGACGACGTGGAGGACCGGCTCGCGGAGCTGATCGGCGCGGAGCCGGAAGTGCGCGAGTTCACGCCGGAGCGCGGACTGGCGGAGCGGCTCGGTATCGGCGCCGAGCGGGTCGCGTTCGCCGCCGGGAGCGGCGTCGCGGACGCCTTCGTCGACGACGGCGGCGACATCGACGTGGAGTTCCGCTAGCGACGGGGAGGATTTTTGTCCGGTCGCGGTGTGAGTCGACACGTGACGACGCTGGTCATCTGCGTCGACCGCTCCGGGGCGATCGGCCGCGCCACCAACGTCCCGATGCCGGTCGCCGGCTGGGAGGCCGTCCGGTCGCTGGTCACGGACGCCGGGCTGGACGACCCCGAGGACGCCAGCGTGAACTGCCTGCTGGAGTCGCTTCGCGTCGCGCGCGACCTCAGGGACGAGCGCGAGGAGTCGGTGGTGGCGGTCGTCTCCGCCGAGAGCGACACGGCGGTCGGCGCCGACCGCTCTATCGCCTCCCAGCTCGACGACCTCGTGGAGCGGTACGACCCGCGGGCCGCGATCGTCGTCGTCGACTCCGCCGAGGACGAGCGCGTCCTCCCGGTCGTGGAGTCGCGGGTCCCCGTCGACTCCGTCGACCGCGTCGTCGTCCGGCAGGCCCGCGACATCGAGTCCACCTACTACCTCCTCAAGCAGTTCCTCGCCGACGAGCAGCTGCGGTCGACGGTGTTGGTCCCCGTCGGGGTCGCGCTGCTCCTCGTGCCCGCGCTGTTCGCCTGGTTCTCCGCGGGCGAGGCGGTCGCGGGCGTCGCCGGGCTGCTCGGCGCCGCGCTGCTGTACAAGGGGCTCGCGATCGACCGGCTGATGGCGGGGATGCCCGAGCGCGTCCGCGAGGCGCTGTACGCCGGACAGGTGTCGGTCGTGACGTACGTCGTCGCCGGGGGGCTCGCCCTGGTCGGCGGCTTCTTCGGCTTCCTCGCCGCCTCGGAGCTGGCCCCCGGATCGCCCCGGCTCGTCGAGGTCGTGGAGTTCACCTTCGTCGCGGTCCCGTGGTTCGCGGTCGCCGGCGTGACCGCGGCCGTCGGGCGGCTGCTCGACGAGCTGATCCGCGACGAGGGGATCCGGACGCCGTACCTCAACCTCCCGTTCGTCATCGCCGCGGTGGCCCTCGTCGTCCGCGGGTTCGCGGGCTACTTCCTCGCCCAGGAGGCGATCCGGCAGCCGCTGTCGGCGTACGGGATGGCGATGACTCCGGTCCAGCAGCTGGCGGCGTTCATCGTCGGCGGAATCGTCGTGTCGCTCGTCGGCGTCAAGGTCGCCAGCGACGTCGGCACCGAGACCCTCGAAGACGTCATCGACGCGGACCGAGACGCCGAGGGGCAGCGCGAGTAGACGGCCGGACGAGACGTTCAGCCGCGAGGGCACGGGTAGACCGCGGACGCGTCGTCCGACCGACCGCCTTTTGTCGGTCGCGGCCGCGGGGGCGGGCATGGACGTTTACGGACTGATCGGGAACCCGGTCGAGCACTCGCTGTCGCCGTCGCTACACGAGGCGGGCTACGAGGCGCTCGGCCTCGACGCGCGGTACGTCACCTTCGAGCCGGACGCCGACGCCGCGGCCGCGGCGATCACGGGCGCGGCCGACCTCGGAGTGGCGGGGCTCAACGTCACGGTGCCGTTCAAGCGCGACGCCCTCGACGCGGTCGACGCCGCCCCGCTCGCCGCGCGCATCGGCGCGGTCAACACGGTCGACTACGGGCCGGTCCGGGCCGGCGAGGCCGACCGGCCGCGCGGCCACAACACGGACGCCGCCGGGGTGACCCGGGCGCTCGCGCACCACGACGTGGCGGTCGACGGGCGAGACGCGCTCGTCGTCGGGGCGGGCGGCGCGGGACGGGCGGCCGCGTTCGCGCTGGCCGACGCGGGCGCGACGGTCCACGTCGCGAACCGCACCGCGGAGCGGGCCGTCGAGCTGGCCGACGCGGTTCCGGACGCGACCGGCGGCGGCCTCGACGACCTCGGTGAGCGCGTCGCCGCCGCGGACCTCCTGGTCAACGCGACGAGCGTCGGAATGGAGGCGCCCGACGAGACGCCCGTCCCCGCGGAACACCTCCACGGGGACCTCGCGGTCCTCGACGCGGTGTACGCGCCCGTCGAGACGCGGCTGCTGCGGGAGGCCGCCGCCGCGGGCGCGACGACCGTCGACGGCGCGTGGATGCTGCTGTATCAGGGCGTCGAGGCGTTCGAGATCTGGACCGCCGAGGACGCGCCGGTCGACGCGATGAACGCGGCGCTGCGGGCTGCGTTGGAGTAAGGAAGGGTTCGGGACGGGAGGTTCGCCGCTCAGACCAGCCGTTCCGCGATCCGCGCCGCGCCCTCCGCGGCCGCGGTCGCGGGGCTGTCGGGGGAGACGACCTCAACGTCGCGGTCGAGCTCCTCGGCGAGGCGCTTCTCGAACTCCTCGGTGAGCCCGGGGATACACGCCATGCCGCCGGTTGCGGCGAGGGGGCGCCCGAGCGCCAGCTGGTATGGTTTCATGTGGTCGTTCGCGAGCTCCGGGAGGAACTCGTTGGCGACGACGTCGACCGCCTCGTCGATGTACCGGTCGACCGGCTCGCGGACGCCCCGGTCGACGGTGAACTCGTGGCTTCCGCCGCCCGGCTGCTGGATCACGTCTGTGAACGGCTCGAAGTCGTACACGTCCGCGTGCTCCTCTTTATACTCGCGGGCGGTCGTCCGGTCGATGTGGACGCGGCCCTGGCTCTCCTCCTCGACGGCGGCGACGATCCGGCGGTCGACCTCGTTACCCGTCACCGAGCCGGTCGAGAACGGCGAGAGCTGCTCGCCGCGCCGGTAGGCGCACGCCTCCATCGTCGTCGACCCGAGGTTCACCGAGACGAACACCTCGTCGATCGCGTCAAGGTCGTCGCCGTAGGCGGGGATCGCCCCGCACAGCGACTCGGGGTAGCTCCGGGTCTCGACCTGGCCGATGGAGGAGCCCTCGATCACCGACTTGAGGTTCTCGACGCCCGCCTCGTTGTCGATGGTCGGCACCGCGTAGACGACCGCGCTGTCCTCGGGCACGTCGTAGGCATCTACGATGGCCTCGAAGAAGCGCTCTGCGTCCGCGACGCTGTCGTCGTCCTCGGGGAGGCCTGACCGCAGCATGAAGCGCACGCGGTCGGGGTACTCGACCGCGGCCTCCTCGCCGAACAGCACCTTTTCTTCGCCGGTGATGGCGTCCTCGTAGGTCGCCAGACAGGTCAGCACCGAGTGGCGCTCCCGTCCGCCCCGCCCGTCGGGAACGTCGAGCACCGTTCGGGTGCTGCCGAGTTTTACGCCGACCGCTGCCGATTCGTCCGATTCGTTGATGTCCGTGGATTCGTCGTCGCTCATTGGTCACTCGCACACGAAGCGATCCGGACGATGGAGACGAGACTGATCCGGTGGTCCGCCGGCGTGAACGGCCGGTCGCGCGTCGGGGCGTCGAACCCCTCCAGCCGGCGCGTCAGCGCCGCGACCGCGTCGTCGCCGACCCAGTCGAGCTCGCCGTAGTAGGACAGCACGTCCCGGCTCCGCACGTGGCCGCCGACGTCGACGAGGTAGCCGAGCCACTCGCCGATCTCGCGTTCCGCCGCGGGCGACGCCGGGATCGCCGTCAGGTACGGCCGATCCGCGGGGTCGTCGCCGTCGAACCGCGCACCACGCTGACGCTGGAGCAGCTCCGTGAACGCGGCCGAGCGCGCCGCCTGCTCGGCTCGGTTCCGGTTCGGCCGCCGGAGCGCCCGCTCCCGAGGCGCCCCGTCCGCACCGTCTCGCGGCGCGTCCGCGATCCGGCGCAGCTCCCGTACGTCGTATCGTCGTGGATTCAGACTCATGTTTCCGTCCGTCGTTCGCGTCCGTACCCGAATCCTCACGGCGGGGTCATATGATAGTTAGGCCTCGGTTATCAGCGGTGAGAAACGTCGTGGTGGCACGACCGGCGCCGGGAGCGCTCGCCGCGCGCTCGTGCGCGGACCGTGTGCGGCCGCTCAGTCGACGACGCGGTTCGCGAGCGCGACGCTGCCGGCGGCGAGTGCGGTCCCGGCGACCACGTCGGTCGCCCAGTGGATCCCGAGGAACATCGTCGCCACCACGATGCTCGCGGTGAGGAACGCGGCCACTGGCGTCCACCGCGGGAACTCCTCGTGGGTAAAGACGGCCGCGAGCAGCACCGTCACCGACAGCGCGGTGTGAAGCGAGGGGAAGACGTTCGTCTCGACGTTCACTCGCGCCGTCAGCCGCGTCACGCCGCGGAACCAGTCGAGGAGGAGCGGCTCGACGCTCGCGGCGCTCTGGTCGGCACCGGGCACGTCGCGGTAGCTGCGCGGACCGTACGCGACGACCCCGGCGTAGCAGGCGATCGCGAACGCGTAGTTGACCGCGTACGCCGCGATCAGTCGCTTCAGCGGTCGCAGATTCCGGGCGAACGCGTACGCCACGAGCGGGAACGAGAGCAACACGACGTAGCCGACGACGTATATCGGTCCGAAGTAGTACACCGCGGCCCGCGGGATCGCGTCCTGTATCGCGGCCACGAGGTCGCCCTCCACAGCGTAGATGGCAGTCGTCGCGCGGTAGCCGTACTCGAACGAGAACGCTTCCAGCCGTCGAAGCAGGCCCTTGTTGACGGCGAGCACGAGCGCGAGTCCGCCGACGTACGGCGCGATTCTGCGCGCGCGCTCGCGGAGCAGTTCGCGGTCCGCGAGGACGCTCCGGACTCGATCGCGGCCGACACACGCCGGTAGCAGCGCGGCGAACGCGGCGACCACGGCGGCGAGGACGACGCCGAGGAGCCGGAGGAACTCGACCGGGAGTTGCTCGATCATCGACTACGTCTCACCCGTCATCCGTCGGTACGAGGCCAGGACCGGACCGGTATTACTCCCTCGGTAGCGGTGGGTCGGTCCGCGTCTCCGACGACCGCCGCGCTCCGCACCGCCCCGTCGACTCAGTCCGACTCTGCCCACGGGAGCGGCTCGGTACACCAGTGACAGAATTCGAGGTCGGCGTCGATCTCCTTGCCGCAGTTGGGACAGGTCACGTCGACGGACTCGCCGTCCTCGCCGCTCACGGCCGCGACCGGCGCGGCGTGACCGGCTCCCGCCCCGTCGTCGCCGTCGGCGCGCTCGACCTGACGCCGCATCGCCTCGGCGGTGGCGGCGCGCTCGCGCTCCGCGACGACGGTCCGGCCGACGAGGTACGCGTCGAGCGCCGACAGCAGCGACAGGAGCGCGATCGGCAGCGCCACGTCCGGGGGGACCGCGGCCGACACCGCCGCGGGGTCGGCGAGAGGGTCGACCGGTTCGACGTCGTACAGGGCAAACAGCGCGACGCCGCCGCCGATGATCGTCAGGTGCCACAGCAGCGCCCGGCCCCACCGGCGCAGCGAGAGGTGGCCGAGCCCCGGGAGGACCAGCGCGAGCACGGCGGCGAGGACGGGACGCAACTGGCTTCGCATACGGCCCGGGTTCGATCGGCCCGTACTTAGGCCTGCGGTGTCGCACCGAGCGACCGCGGCCGGGCGGTCGCTCTCGTCGCGCGGACGCCCCGGGGATCCCGTCGCGGATAACAACCGTTAATCGCCGCCCGGTCGTCGGCCGCGACATGAGCAGCCAGCGGGCGACCGCGTTCGTCCCGGGTCACGTCACCGCCTTCTTCAGCGCGCACCGCGACGACGACCCGACCGTCGCCGGGTCGCGCGGCGCGGGCGTGACGCTCACCGACGGCGTGACGGTCCGAGTGTCGGCGGCGGACGACGGGGACACGGTGGCGGACGACGCCGCCGCTGGGGAGACGACCATCGACGGCGAGGTCGGTTCGATCGGCGCGGTCGACGACGTGCTCGCCGAACTGGACGCGACCGCCGCCGACGTGGCGGTCGAGACCGACCTCCCGATCGGCGCGGGCTTCGGCGTCTCGGGCGCCGCGGCGCTCGGGGCCGCGCTCGCGGCGAACGACGCGTTCGACCGGGGGCGCTCCGAGAACGAGCTCGTCCGCGTCGCCCACGCCGCGGAGGTCGACCGCGGGACCGGCCTCGGCGACGTGGTCGCGCAGGCGCGCGGCGGGGTCCCGGTCCGGCTCGAACCCGGCGCGCCGGGCGTCGGCGAGCTCGACGGTGTGCCGGCGAGCGCGCGCGTCGAGTACGTCACGTTCGGCGAGCTGTCGACCGAGGAGGTACTCGGCGGCGACACGGACGCCCTCTCGGCGGCCGGCGAGGACGCGCTCGACCGGCTTCGGGCGGACCCGCGGCTCCCGACGCTGATGGACGCGGCCCGCGGATTCGCCGGCGAGGCTGATCTCCTCGTTCCCGAGGTGGCCGAGGCGATCGACGCGGTCGACGCGGCCGGCGGCGAGGCCGCGATGGCGATGCTCGGCCGCACCGTCTTCGCGCTCGGCACCGGGCTCTCCGACGCGGGCTACGACCCCGAGGCCTGCCGGATCGACGCCGCGGGCGCGCGGCTCGTTGACGACTGAGGGCGCCTCGGATCCGAGTATCGGCTCCAGAAGCGGGCGACGACCACAGAAGACGGCGACGACCTCTTCGAGAAGCATCGCGGCAGCGCCGACAGCAACGAGACGATGCCGGAGCGGATGCGTCGACTCCGCGGCGAGTACCCGCGAGAGGTCGATGGCCCACCAGAAACCGACGAGGGTTCCGACGGCGGGACGACGGGTGCCGACCCGTGACGACGGCGGTCGACACGCACGCGTTCCTCGGGCTGCTGTACGACGACGAACGCGCTGACGCAAGCGAGGCGGCGCTCAGGCGCGCGTATCGAGACGGAGCGGTCGTTGCCGCGCCCGTCGTCTACGCCGAACTCGCGGCCGACGGCCGCTTCGCATCGGCCGCCGACCTCGATCGCTTTCTCGCGGACTTCAGCGTCGACGTGACCGAACCCTCGCGCGAGGCGCGCTTCGCCGCGGGCGAGCGGTTCCGGGAATACGTGGACCGCTGTCCGGACGGAATCCAGTGTCCCGCGTGCGGTGAGAAGCGGTCCGTCGACTGCGAGGCGTGCGGCAAGTCGCTCTCACCGCGCCAGCACGTCGCCGCCGATTTCCTCATCGGCGCGCACGCCGCAGTCGACTGCGACGGACTGGTCAGCTTCGACGAGGAGTTCTACTCGACGTACTTCCCGTCGCTGACCGTGTCTCCCGCATGATCGGTTACCGGGTTTCGTCCGGAAAGAGGTCCCGCAAGTCCGGGTGTTCGCGGGGTTCGATCGGCGGTTCTTGACTCCGGGCCGCGGACGGATCGGAGGCGATCCGGTCCCGGATCCGTTGCCACTCCTCGTGGCGACACAGGACGTTCACCGTAATCTCGTCGAGTTCGAACACGGACGCGACCGCCGCCCGGTGGAACCCCTCGCACAGTTGTATCTCCCCGTCCCGTCCGATCGCGACGACCGGTACACCGCCGTCTCTCGAAGCCGCTCTCTCCCGTCGAGGTCCCAGTCGCTGCCCTCGACGCGGCCTCCTCGCAGCGCCCGCCGACGAACAAAGCTTTACCGCGTCGCCTGCCTAGCTCCGGCAAATGGTACTCGACGACCTCGGCACGTCCCTGCGGAGCAGCCTCGACAAGCTCCAGGGGAAGTCCCGACTCTCCGAGAGCGACGTCGAGGAGATCGTCAAGGAGATCCAGCGCTCCCTGCTGTCCGCCGACGTCGACGTCTCCCTCGTGATGGAGCTGTCGGACTCGATCAAGTCCCGCGCGCTCGAAGAGGAGCCGCCGGGCGGCACCACGGCGAAGGACCACGTCCTCAAGATCGTCTACGAGGAGATGGTCGAGTTGGTCGGCGACTCGACCGAGCTCCCCTTAGAAAACCAGACGATCCTCCTCGCCGGCCTCCAGGGGTCGGGGAAGACGACCTCCGCGGCGAAGATGGCGTGGTGGTTCTCGAAGAAGGGGCTCCGGCCCGCGGTCGTCCAGACCGACACCTTCCGGCCGGGCGCGTACGACCAGGCGAAGCAGATGTGCGAGCGCGCGGAGGTCGACTTCTACGGGAACCCCGACAACGACGACCCGGTCGACATCGCCCGCACCGGCCTCGAAGAGACGGCCGACGCGGACGTTCACATCGTCGACACGGCGGGGCGGCACGCACTCGAAGACGACCTCATCGCGGAGATCGAGGAGATCGAAGGCGTTGTCGACCCCGACCGCTCGCTGCTCGTCTTGGACGCCGCGATCGGGCAGGGCGCGAAGGAGCAGGCCCGACAGTTCGAGGAGTCGATCGGCATCGAGGGCGTCGTGATCACCAAGCTCGACGGGACCGCGAAGGGCGGGGGCGCGCTGACCGCGGTCAACGAGACCGACTCCTCGATCGCCTTCCTCGGGACCGGCGAGACGGTCCAGGACATCGAGCGGTTCGAGCCGTCGGGGTTCATCTCCCGGCTGCTCGGCATGGGCGACCTGAAGCAGCTCTCCGAGCGCGTCGAGCGCGCGATGCAGGAGACCCAGGAGGAGGACGAAGACTGGGACCCCGAGGACATGCTTCAGGGCGAGTTCACCCTGAAGGACATGAAACGGCAGATGGACGCGATGAACAAGATGGGGCCGCTCGACCAGGTGATGGACATGATCCCGGGGCTCGGCGGCGGGATGATGGACGAGCTCCCGGACGACGCGATGGACGTCACCCAAGACCGGATGCGCCGCTTCGAGCGCATCATGGACTCGATGACGGAGGAGGAGCTCGAGAACCCGCGCGTCGTCGGCCAGTCGCGCACGGAGCGCATCGCCCGCGGCTCGGGCACCGACGAGGAGACGGTCCGGCAGCTGCTCGAACAGCACTCGATGATGGAACAGACGATCAGCCAGTTCCAAGGGATGGGCGAGGGCGACATGCAGCGCATGATGAAGAAGATGGGCGGCGAGGGCGGCGGCCTCGGCGACATGATGGGCGGCGGCAAGGGCCCGTTCTGAGCGGCGCCGCGAGGCGGTTCCCGTGCGGCTGTCCGCTCCGCCCGGTCGGGGCGACGACAAAACACTTCTGACGGGGGCGAGTTGAGGCCGGCGTGACCGTGCGCGACGTGGTGACCGACAACCTCGGATACGCCCTCCTCGGCGGTCCGGCGGTGGCCGTCCTCTCGGGGCTCGCCGGGGCGTCCGCCCTCGGGACGGCTGGCGGCGTCGCCTGCGGGACGGCGGCGTACGGCCTCGGGTGGGTGCTCGCGGTCCGCCGGTCGACGGGAGACGCCGAACCGCCGTCGGACGCCGACGAGGCCGACGGCCGTCGCGAGGGCGAGCTAGAGGCGCAGAAGGGGTCGTACGGCGGCGGTGGCGGATAGCGCCCGCGCCGGCGTTCGCCATCGCGGCGGCAGGTAACGCGGCACGAGTACAGAGAACGCAACGCGGCGACGGGAGCCCACACGCCGCGCGACCGCGGGCCGCCCGACGCTTCAGACCTTTTATGCCGTCGACCGGGCAAGAACGCCCGATGCGCTCCCGTCGAATCGGCGAGTACGACGCCCTCCTCCTCGTCTCGCTCGTCTGGTTCCTCGGGAAGTTCGTCCGGTACCTCTTCCCGCCGCTGTTCGAGTCGATCCGGGGCGCCTACGGCGTGAGCAACGCGACCGTCGGGACCGCGTTCACCGGCTTCATGATCGTGTACGCGCTGTTACAGTTCCCGAGCGGTGCGGTCGCGGACCGGGTGGGTCCGGTACGGGTGATCGTCGCCGGCGCGCTCGTCGCGGGCGCGGGGTCGCTCGCGTTGGTGGTCGACGCCCCCTTCGCCGCGCTGGTGGCCGCGATGCTCGTCATCGGCGCGGGGACGGGCGTCCACAAGACCGTCTCGGTGCGGCTGATCGCCCGCGTGTACCCCGCTCGCACCGGGCGGATGCTCGGCGCGCACGACACGCTCGGCGCGATGGGCGGGGTCGCCGCGCCCGCGGTCGTCGTCGCCGTCCTCTCGGCGCCGCCCGCGCTCGCGGCCGTCCTCGCGCGCCTGCCCGGCGCCGACTGGCGCGCCCCCTTCCTGCTCACCGGGACGCTCGCCGTCGCGCTCGCGGCCGTCGCCGCGGTCCGGCTCGCCGGATCCCCGGCGGCGACGGGGGCGGCGGACGAGGGCGACGACGGCGGCGATCCGGGGGCGCGCGACTACCTCCGGCTGTTCGGGGACGCCCGGTTCGCGGCGTTCGTCCTCGTGACGGTCGGCTTCTCGTTCGCCTACAACGGCCTCGTCGCGTTCCTGCCGCTGTACCTCTCCGAGGCGGTCGAGCTCACGAGCCCGACGGCGAGCCTGCTGTACTCGCTCGTGTTCGCGATGACGCTCGTCCAGCTCGTCACCGGCGATCTCTCTGACCGCGTCGGCCGCTTCCCCGTGATGGTCGCCACGCTCGGGCTGGCGGCCGCGACGCTCGTCGCCCTCGTCTCGCTCCCCGCGCTCGGCGGCGGCGCGCTCGCGGCCGGCGCGGTCGTCGCCGCCTTCGGCCTCGGGTCGCACGGCTTCCGCCCGGTCCGGGGCGCCTACCTGATGGAGCTGCTCCCCGAGCGGCTCGCCGGCGGCGGCCTCGGCGTGGTCCGGACGCTGCTCATGGGGGCCGGCGCGCTCGCGCCGAGCGCGGTCGGCGTCGTGGCCGACGCCGCCGGGTTCCGCCCGGCGTTCGCGCTGCTGGCCGTGTCGATGGGGGTCGCGGCGGCCGTCGCAGCCGGGCTCTGGCTGACCGAGTCGAGGGAGTGACGGCCGCTCACGCCTCGCCGTCGGTCTCGCGCAGGATGAACGGGCCGACTGAGAGGGTGCGCTTCGTCACCGTCGCGATCCGGAGGATGTAGGCTAAAAGCAGCGCGAACGGGACGAGCGAGACGGCGGCTGCGAGCGCCACCCAGAACGCGACGGCCTCGACGCCGAGGATAGACCCGGCGTAGCGCTCGGCGTCGAAGAAGGCGACCATCGCCGCCGCCGTCAGCAGCGCCGGGACGGCGGACACGAGCATCCGCCGCGAGAGGTCGATCAGCTCCCACTGGAAGTACAGCGTCTTGAAGTGTTCACAGGCGGGGCCGAACAGCCGCAGCGTCTCAATCAGGTCGTCGAGCGCCGCCGCCGCGGTCTCGTTCAGCGCCTCGCCGTGGCGCTCGCGGAGCCGCCGGGCCGCGAACAGCTTCCACGAGTAGTTGAAGTCGAGGACCGCCGATATCACCTCGAACGCGCCGAACTGAGCCCCGTCGAGCCCGTCCGTCGTCCGGACAGCGTTCTCCGCGACGGCGTCGGTCAGGTCGTCGGTCGCCCGGGCCAACTCCGCGTCGGTCGTCCCGGAGACGGCCTCGCGGAGGGCGGTCGCGCGGTCGCTCGCCGTCCGGACGAGCGCGCCGAGGAACGCCGCCGGCTCGGCGGGGCTGACCGGCTCGCCGAGGACGGCCGCCGCGTCGTCCCGGAACGCCATCGCGCCGTCCATGCGCTCGCGCTGGTCGCCGACGGCGCCGAGCTCCTGTGAGAGCACGAGCTGGTTCAGCGTGAGCACGAGCGTGACGCCGGTGATCGTGGCCGTGAGGAGCCCTTGGAACAGCGTGTCGACGGAGTCGCCGCCGCGGAGGGTCTCGGCGGCGCCGGGCAGGACGGCCCCGGCCGCCACCAGTCCGAGGAAGACGAGCGAGAGGATGACGGCCGTGACGAGCCGTCGGTCGGCGTCGAGCAGGAGCCACAGCGCGACGCGGCTCCTATCGGCGCGCTCGCGGACGCTGTCGTCCGGCGCGTCGCCCGTCTCGGCCATGTCTCGGAGTCCCGGGCCGGGGCGAAAAAGCCTCCGGGGTCGCCTCCGAACGCCGCCCCGGCGCGCGCCCACCTCAGTCGAGCGTTCCGGGATCGAACGCCGCCGGGTCGAACTCGTGCTCGCGGAGTCGGTCGGGATCGACCGCGCGCAGCACGGACTCGTCCGTCGCCTCGAGGACGACCGGCGGGGCGACGCCCGCCTCGGCGGCCTCCAGCCACCGGCCGACGCAGAGGCACCAGCGGTCGCCCGGCTCCAGCCCGGGGAACTCGAACTCGGGGCGGGGCGTGATCAGGTCGTTGCCGCGGTCGCGGCTGTACCGAAGGAACTCGGCCGTGACGACCGCACAGAGCGTGTGCTCGCCGGCGTCGCCGTCCACGTCGCGACAGTGTCCGTCCCGCAGGTAGCCGGTCGTCGGGTCGCGGCCGCAGGGGGCCAGTTCGCCCCCGAGGACGTTTCGGTCCGCCGTGCCGTCGGCGCCGCCGTGGTCGCTCGACATACTACCGGGTTCGGTCTCGGTCGGAATAAGCGACCGGTCGACGTGGCCCGCGGACGGCGCCGATCGCGGGCGTTCGCCCGGCGGTATAAGTGCCGTCCCGCCGAACGGTCGCGTGATGAGCCGGAACGACGAGGTCGCGACGCGGTTGGAGGAGTTCGCCGACCTCCTCGAGGCGACGGGCGTCGAGTACAAACCGACCGCCTACCGACGGGCGGCCGAGAACGTCCGCGACCACCCGGCGCCGATCGAGGGGCTCGCGGCCGACGGCGAGGACGCGGTCGCCGAGATCGACCGCGTCGGCGACGCCATCGCCGCGAAGATCGTCGAGTACGTCGAGACCGGCGAGATCGGAGAATTAACCGAGCTCCGCGAGGAGCTGCCCGTCGACATGGCCGGGCTGACCGCGGTGGAGGGCGTCGGGCCGAAGACGGTCGGCTCGCTGTACGACGCGCTCGGGATCAGCGACCTCGACGAGCTGGAGACCGCCGCCGAGGCGGAGGAGATCCGGGAGGTCTCCGGCTTCGGGGCCAAGACGGAGGAGAACATCCTCGACAACATCCCGTTCGCGCGCGAGGCCCGCGAGCGGACCCGCCTCGGCGACGCCCGGCCGGTCGCGGACGACGCGCTCGCGTACCTCGCCGACCGCGACGCCGTCGAGTCGGTCGAGGTGTGCGGCTCGATCCGGCGGTGGAAGCCGACGATCGGGGACATCGACCTGCTCGTCGCCAGCGAGGAGCGCGATCCAATCGTCGAGGCGTTCACCGACTGGGAGGCCGCGGACGCGACGATCGAGGCGGGCACCGGGAAGGCGAGCGTGCGCGCGGACGGCACCCGCGTCGACCTCCGGATCGTCGACCCCGGCGAGTTCGGCGCCGCGCTCCAGTACTTCACCGGGTCGCGGGCACATAACGTCGCCGTCCGCAACCACGCGATCGACCGCGGGCGCAAGCTGAACGAGTACGGGCTCTTCGACGTGAGCGACGCGGAGGGCGAGGCGGCCGACGACGACGCGGAAGGCGAGGCGGCCGACGGAGCCGCCGCGGACGGCGCGGAGGCCGACGCGACGCGTGCCGGCGAGCGCATCGCGGGGGAGAGCGAGGACGAGGTCTACCGCGCGCTCGACATGGACCCGGTCCCGCCGGAGCTCCGGGAGGACCGCGGCGAGGTCGAGGCCGCCGCCGAGGGTCGCCTGCCGCCGCTCGTCGGGCCGGACGAGCTCCGCGGCGACCTCCACACCCACACCGACTGGTCCGACGGCGGTTTCTCGATCGCCGAGATGGCCGCGGCGGCCGAAGAACGCGGCTACGACTACCACGTCGTCACCGACCACGCGACCGGACCGGGAATGGTGGGCGGCGTCGGGCTCGACGAGTCCGACATCGAGGCGCAGGCCGCGGCGGTCGCCGAGGCGGCCGACGAAGTCGATATCCCGCTCCTCCACGGGATCGAGGCGAACATCGACGCCGGCGGCGACCTCTCGACCGACGACGAGACGCTCGCCGCCCTCGACTTGGTCGTCGCGTCGCCGCACGCCGCGCTCGGGCAGGACGCCGAGGCGGCCACCGAGCGACTGGTCCGGGCGGTCGAGCACCCTCACGTCGACGTGCTCGGCCACCCGACCGGCCGGTTGATCAACGAGCGACCGGGGCTCGACCCGGACGTGGAAGCGGTCGCCGAGGCGGCGTCCGCGTCGGGCACCGCCATCGAGGTGAACGCGAACCCCGCCCGGCTCGACGCCGACGGCGAGTTCGTCCGGGCCGCGGTCGAGGCGGGCGCGACGATCGCCGTCAACACCGACGCGCACGCCCCGCGCGAACTCGACAACGCGCGGTACGGCGTCCACACCGCGCGGCGGGGGTGGGCGCGGGCCGCCGACGTGCTCAACGCGCGCTCGCTCGACGGGCTCCGGTCGTTCCTGCTGTAGATGACGGACCGGGACGGGAGCGCCCCCTCGGCCGCCGACCGCCCGCCGGTCCTGCTCGACGTGATGTGCGGGAAGCTCGCCACCTACCTCCGGCTCTGCGGGTACGACGCCGCCTACGCGCTCGACCGGGGGACCGAGGCCGACGACCGGCTCCGCGAGGTCGCGGCCGCCGAGGACCGCGTCCTCCTCACTCGGGACCGCGACCTCGCGGACCGCGCCCCCCGCGGCGACCCCGCCGTCGACGCCGTCCTCCTCGCCGAGCGCGACGTGCTCGACCAGCTCCGGGAACTCGCCGCCGCCGGTCTCCGCGTCGAACTCGCCGACGAGCCGACGCGGTGCGGCTCGTGTAACGGGCCCGTCGAGCGCGTCGACTCGCTCGAAGTCGGCGACCCGTCGGCCGACCGTCCGGAGTACGTCCCGGACGACGTAGGGTCGGAGCGCCCGGGGTGGCGCTGCACCGAGTGCGGCCAGTGGTTCTGGAAAGGGGGGCACTGGGACGACGTGGCGGCGCGGCTCGACGAGATCTGACCGCCCCGCCGAGCGTAACCGGTTTGCCCGCCCGACGCGTAGTCGTCGCCAATGGAACGCGAAGGGGCCGTCGACCGTCTGGAGTCGCTCGTCGACCGCGTCGCGGGCGAACCGATGCCGGTGCCCGTCCGCGAGGTGTGGGCGTTCGGCGACGTGGCGCTCGGACTCGACCCGGTCGACCGGCTCGACGTCTATCTCACCAAGGACGTGATCATGGGCGGCGACGGCGACGCGGCCGCGGCGTTCGAGGCCGAGTACGGCGTGAAGGGCGTCGGCACCACCGTCGACGCCGAGTGGGCCGAGGCGCACCCGGACCGCGTGCGGACGAGCGACAACGGGTACGCCGCACCAGAGAAGTGCCTCGCGGCCGAACTCCTTGACGACGACGAGCCGATCCACTTGGAGGTGTGTAACGCGGGCTTCGAGGACAACGTCCGGCAGCGCCTGAAGGGCGCGCTCGCCCGGGACGCCTACGAGGAGGTGCTCGACCCCCGCGGGGTCTGCCTGTGGGTCGACGGCGAGCGCGACGACGAGGCCTTCGACCGCCTCCGCGAGGCCTCGCTCGCGATGCCGACGCTACCCGCCGCGCTCGGGATGCTCGGCGCCGACGAGGAGGCCGCGACCGAGGCCGCGGACGTGTTGAAACGACAGCGCACAGAGCAGGAGGGCGCCTCGGTTCGCGGCGACATGGTGTAAGGCGGACGCACCGCGACGCTATTTATAAATCGAACCCGGTGCGGTGGCGCGCGCCTCCGAGCGGCCGCCCTCGGCGGCCGCGAGACAGCACGCGCGAGGGAGTCGGCCGGCCGGAGCGAAGCGGAGGCCGGCCGACGAGGCTGGGGAGGCGTGAGGCGCGGTGCGGGGCGGGACTCAAAGTGGCAGTCGCGAGGGCGAAGCACGGCGCAGTACGCACCGCAGCGAGCAACGCGAGCGAGGAGCGCAACGAGCCGCGCGAGCCCTCGCGGCTGGGGCTTTGGAGGAGTTCGCCGCCGATCTACAACCAGTCATTTATACCCGGACGGCTGGGGCTTTGGCGGTGTCGGCCGCCGATCTGCTACCGTTTATTTATCTATCAAATTCGGAATCAGCCTCTCTGACTTATAAACAACCGCCCGTCGGCGTCGGTTCTGGTTTCCTCTTTCTCTCAGCTCACTCGTCCGACCGTCACGTCGAACGGGACGTACTCGACGCGTTCGTACTCCGCGGCGCCGATGGCGTCGACGACCTCGCGGCCCATCTCGCGCCAGCGCCCGCGGAGGTCGTCGTACGCGCGCTCGGAGGTCGCGGCCACCAACTCGTCGCGGTGGTCGGCCAGCCCCGCGCCGGAGGCCTTCCGCGCCGCCGACCGCAGCGCGGCCTCGGCGTACGGCGGCTCGGTCCGCTTCTCGTGGACGTAGCGCCGAGTGCGCACGTCGACGAGTCCCGCCGCGTCGAACGCCTCGCGGACCCGGTCGCCGAGCGCCACGTCGGTGTCCACCCCGTCGACGTACGCCTCGCGGGCCTCGCGCTCCAGTCGCTCCTCGGCGTCGACCGTCGAGGCCACCCGCACGTCGGCGTTGTCCGGCTCGACCGCGGCGACGAGGTCCCCGGAGACGCGGGCGAGCTCTCGGACCGCGGCGGTCGGGTCCGGGAGGTTGATCAGCAGGGCCTGACAGGCGGCCAGGTCGACCGCGTCGTCATCGACCGGGAGCCGCGTGGCGTCGCCCGCGAGGTAGCCAGTCCGGCCGTCGCTCTCCTCGCGGGCGACCGAGAGGAGCTCTCGGTCCGCGTCGACGCCGAGTACGTCCGCGTCCGTCTCCGCGGCCAGCACGCGGGTCAGCTCTCCGGTACCGCAGCCGACATCGAGGACGCGCTCGCGGCTCGATAGCTCCAAGTCGGCGAGCGCGTCGCGGCCGTCCTCCCACATCCCGCGGCGGGTGTGTTCGAGGTACTCGGCGGAGAAGCGTCGCACGCCCCCGCTTCGGCGCGGGCGAAAATAAACGTCCGGAGATCGACCGCCGCTCGATTCCCGGTCGGGCCGTCACGCCTCGTCGGCGTCCCCCTCGCCGCCGTCCGTCTCCCCTCCGCTGCCGTGGCCGCCGAATCCCAGCATGTCGGCGGCGAGGACGGCGGTCACCCCGGCGCAGTAGCCGACAAACGCGCTGCTCAGCCCGATCGCGGCGAAGCTCACCGTCACGTCGCCGAGCGCCGGGTTCCCGCCGTTGACGCCGGGGACGCCGACCAGCGTCCCGACGAGGACGAACCCCCCGAGGACGACCGCCGGCACGACGCCGACGGTCAGACAGGCCGGTCCCCCGCAGCGCGCGTACGCCCCGGCGGCGGCCAGCGGCCCGGGCGCGTAGAACACTAACGGCGGGAGGAGCCGGTCGGTCAGCGCGGCCGCCGTCGTCGCGCCGACCGACTCGGCGACGAAGGCGGCGACGAGCACGAGGGCCACGACCCCGGCGAATCCGACCACCAGTCCGACCGCGCGGCCGCGGCGACGGCCGACCAGCAGCGCTCTCGTGGTGGACATGCCCGCGGATCGCCCGCGAGATAACTTAAAACTGCGTCGGACGGACGGCGTCCGCGGAGACGGCGACGTCTCGGTCGCGGTGCCTCAGTCGCGCCGGAGTTCGCGCACTCGGTCGATGTTCCACGCGAAGCTCTTTCCGTCCTCGGTCGGCGTCTCCAGCGCGAGCGGCACGTCCGTCAGGTCGGGGTGGTTGAGGAACCGCTCCATCCCCGCCTCGCCGATGTGCCCCTCGCCGATGTGGGCGTGTTCGTCCTTGTTGGTGCCGCACTCGTGTTTCGAGTCGTTGAGGTGGACGTACTCCAAGTGTTCTAACCCGACCACGTCGTCGAACTCGCCGATCGTCTGGTTGACCGCCTCGGGCGTCGAGAGGTCGTAGCCCGCCGCGAACGCGTGTGCGGTGTCGACGCAGACATCGATGTCGGTCTCGGTGCGGTCGATGACCCCCGCGAGGTGCTCGAACTCGCCGCCGAGTTTCGTTCCCGCGCCCGCGTCGCTCTCGATCAGGATCGTCACGCCGTCGGGCACGTCGAGGTCGTCTATCACCGACGCGGCGTTATCGAGGCCGCCCTCGACGCCGGCCCCCGTGTGCGCGCCGAGGTGGACGTTCACGTACGGGATGCCCAGCTTGTCGGCCGCGTCGACCTCTTTTTGCATCGAGTCGAGCGACTTCTCACGGAGCCCCTCCTTCGGCGTACAGAGGTTCACGAGGTAGGAGGTGTGGATCACCCACGGCCCCTCCAAGTCGCGTTCGGTCCCCTCGCGGAACCGTTCGGCCTCCTCGTCGCCGATGTCCGGGTCCTGCCACACCTGCGGCGAGTGGGTGAAGATCTGTCCACAGTTGCCGCCGACCTCGACCTGGTTCGCCACGGCGTTGTCCACGCCGCCGGCGATGGAGACGTGCGCGCCGACCTTGAGACTCATACCGATCACACGGGGGCGGTCGAAAAAGCCCCTTCGGAACCGGGCGGTCCGCGGTCGTTCGCGGTCGTCCCCGCCGTCACCCGCCGCCGCTCCCCGCTTTCCACGTCTTACCGCCGCTCCCCGCTTTCCACGTCTTGCCGCCGCTTCCCGCTTTCCACGTCTTACCGCCGCTCCCCGCTTTCCGCATCTTACGCGCCGCCCCCGGGTCGCGTCCGGGCCCATTCCTCGTTCCGGTACTTCTCCGCGGCGATTTCCTCGGCCCGCTCCAGTTCGTCGTCGGTCCACGACCCGTCCGCGTCGACCGTCGCTCCCGGAGTCGCGTCCGCCCAGTCGGCCAGCGCCGCCTCGACGGTCGCCACCGCGGCCGCGCGGTCGACATCGACCAGTTCGTCCATCCCGACGACCCGGTCTCGGAACGCCTCGGGAGTCACCGACGGATCGGCGAAGACGCCGAGGTGCCGCGGCGCGTCGACCGAGAAGGTCAACGACCCGTGCTGGATCACCGCCTCCCGCTTGCGGTACTGCGCGTTGCCGGCGATCTTGCGGAGCTCGTCGCCCTCCGGTCCCGGGGCCACCACGTCGTGTGCCGGGTGGAGCTCGCGGAGGTAGCAGGCGGGGTGATACAGTTCCGGCATCGACTCGTCGACGTAGTCCGCGTCGACGCCGAGCCGGTCGAAGGCGTCGAGGACCGGCTCGCAAAGAAGGTGGTAGCAGTCGAGCAGTTCGCCCGGCACCGTCTCCGCGGGGACCGCGATAGAGTAGGCGATATCACCCGTTTCGTCGTGGTAGATGCCGCCGCCGCCGGTCTGCCGGCGCGTTGCGTCGATCCCCTCGCGCTCGCAGAATCTCCAGTCGACCGTCTCCGGGTCTTGGTGGCGGCCGAGGGTGAGACAGCTCGGCTCCCAGCGGTAGGTGCGGAGCGTGGCGGGGCCGCCGGCCGCGGCGGTCTCGGCGGCAACCTCGTCTAACGCCATCTGCATTGGGCCGGGGCGGGTCTCCTCGCGGATCAGCCGCCAGTCGACGGCGGGCGCGGTCATGTCGACACCGTCGGCCGCCGCTCCGAAAGCGGTTGCGCTCGGCCCAGCGGTCGGCCCGAACAAAATTCGATATCGCGATATACGCTATACCAGTGGATGTCGTCGAACGCGCGCCCCTTTTACGAATCGCCGGAGTAGGGGCGCGTATGGTGCGAAACGTCGCCGGCGACATGGCCGACCTCGACCCCGAGGACTTCTACCTCCTCTCGGGCGTCGAGCAGGGGATGCGCTTCTCGGAGTGGGTCCGTCGCGACAAGCTCCCGGACTACGCCGACCTGACGCGCGAGGAGGTCGACTACCGCATCGACCGCTGCCTCGACCGCGAGCTGATCGAGCGGAAGACGATCCAGTACGAGGGGTACCAGCTCACCTTCGAGGGGTACGACGCCCTGGCGCTCCGGACGTTCGCGGAGCGGGAGACGATAGACGGCGTGGGGTCGCCGCTCGGGCTCGGCAAGGAGGGCGACGTGTACGAGGCGCAGTCGTTCCGGCCGCTCGCCCTGAAGTACCACCGCGAGGGGTACACCAACTTCCGCGAGGTGAACCGCGAGCGCGAGTACACCGCCGACCGGGACCACGTCTCGTGGCTGTACACCGCGCGCAAGGCGGCCGAGCGGGAGTACGAGGCGATGGAGTCGCTGTATCCGGACGTCTCCGTCCCCCGGCCGGTCGACCACAACCGACACGCCATCGTGATGGAGAAGTTCGCGGGCGTCGAACTTTCGCGCGCGAAGCTCGACCCCGAGCAGGCGGTCGGCGTCCTCGATCTGATCTGCCGCGAACTCGCGACCGCCCACGAACTCGGCTGGATCCACGCCGACGCCTCCGAGCACAACGTCGCGGTCGCCGAGAGCGGGATCACCATCTTCGACTGGCCGCAGGCGGTGCCCGTCGACCACGAGAACGCGCGGGAGTTCCTCGAACGCGACGTGGAGAACCTCGTCCGGTACTTCGGTCGGAAGTACCCGCACGAGGTGCCGCGAGAGGCCGACATCGAGGGCATCGCCGCCGCTATCGCCGACGGCTCGTTCGAGAGCGTGCGGTCGTTCGGCGCCGAATAAAGCGGATAGCGCGATACGAAATCCGGCTTGGCCGCGGTTCGTCCCGCTCGGCTGCCGTTCGTCACGTCCGCACCGGTCCGCGGGGTCTCGCCGACCGTCTGGCGAGGTTTTAGGCATACCTAAGATTCGAAACCGCTTTAATCCTTTAGGGTGGCCTAAATCGTATGCAACCAGACGCGGACCGACTCACCGGCACGCGACGCGACGCGATCAGGTACTGCGGCGCCGTCGCCGGCGCGGGGCTCCTCGCCGGGTGTAGCGGGAGGGAGACGACGCCGAGCGGGTCCGAGAATGAGGCCGGTTCCGCGGACGGAGGCTCCGGCGGCGACTCGCCGGACACGTACACGGCCGCGATGGCCCCGGTGGGCGAGGTCGAGTTCGACGCGGTCCCCGAGAGCGTGTCGGTGTACAGCCTGCTGTACGCCGACCTCGCCGTGGCGCTCGGCCACGGCGGGGCGGTGAACTCTCTCGGGTTCGACGCCGACGCGGGCGGGAACACGCTCGACGCCTACTACGCGAACCTCGACGGCGTCTCCTTCGATCGCGAGGGGATCACGCAGCTCAACTCCGGTTCGAGCGGGGGCATCTCGGTCGACCGCGAGCTCCTCTACGAGCTCGACTCCGACCTCCACCTGGCCGACCCGGCGCTGTTCGCCTCCTTCGACGGCTGGGACGAGGAGGACGTGGCCGAGGTCCGGGAGCGCGTCGGGCCGTGGTTCGGAAACAGCTACAGCCGCCGGCACGCCGCGCCGCCCGAGGCGTACCGCGACCGGTACGAGTACTACACCCTCCCCGAGATCGGCGAGCGGGTCGCCGCCGCGTTCCGAGAGTCGGAACGCTTCGCCGCGCTCGACGCGGTCCGCGAGGACCTGATCGAGACGATCCGGAGCGACCTCCCCCCGGCCGAGGAGCGGCCGACCGTCGCGACGCTCATCTACATGGACGGGACCTACTACCCCTCGCGGACCGACGAGCCGGGGTTCGCGAACGCGCACGTGCGTCCGTTCGACGTGCCCGACGCGTTCGCCGGCGACGACGTCACCTACGAGACGGCATACGACCACGAGCGACTGCTGGAGGTCGACCCCGACGTCGTCCTCCACCAGTACGGGATCGCCTCTTACTACGACGTGGGCGCTGTCCGCGAGGAGCTGTCGGACCACCCGGTCGCCGGCGACCTCTCCGCGATAGCGAACGACCGCTTCTACCCCTCCGGCGATCCGGTTCAGGGCCCGATCATGAACCTGTTCCAGCTGGAGATGACCGCGAAACAGCTGTTCCCGGAGCGGTTCGGTGAGTGGCCGACGTACGAACACGGCGACGACTACCCGGAGATCCCCGCCGACGAACAGCTGTTCGACCGCGGCGAGGTCGCCTCGATCGTCGCCGGAGGGGGCGAATGAGCGGTCCCGCCGAGCCCGAGGCCGCCGACCGCGACGTCGTCGTGGTCGGCTGTGGGCCGGCCGGCTGCGCCGCCGCGGTGTTCGCCGCGCGCGACGGCCTCGACGTGACCGTCTTCGACCGCGGCCGGTCGTCGCTCGCGCGGTGCGCTCACCTCGAGAACTACCCCGGCTTTCCGGCCGGCATCGACGTCGGAATCCTCTCCGACCTCATGCGCGAGCAGGCCGAGCGGGCGGGCTGTGCGGTCGTCGACGACCTCGTCGAGACCGTCGAGCGGGCGACCGACGGCGGGCCCGGAGAGCCCCCCGAGGGCGACGCGCCTCGGTTCGTCGTGACCCCGCAGGAGGGCGACCCGGTCACCGCCCGCCGGGTGGTCGCGGCGACGCGCTATGACGGCGAGTACCTCCGCGGGCTCGACGAGGACGGCGCGATGTTCGAGGCACGCGATCGCGACGGCGAGACGCGCGAGGACTTCGACCGGGAGTACGCGGACCGAGACGGGAAGACGCCGGTCGAGGGGCTGTACGTCGCGTCTCCGTCGGACGCGGACCGGCAGGCGGTCACGGCCGCGGGCCGGGGCGCGCGGGTCGGCAAGCGGGTGGTCGCCGACGCCCGGATCGACGACGGCTGGTGGCCGGCGGCGGCCGAGGGCGTCGACTGGGTCCGCCGCGAGGCCGAGCGCGAGGGCGAGTGGACCGACCGGGAGCGCTGGGTCGAGTGGTTCGACGAGACCCACGCCGACGGCCCGGTCGACCCCGACTCCGAGCGGTTCGCGCGCGTCCGCGAGGCCGCGGTCGACGACGCCCTGTCGGCGTACGTCGACGCGGACGAGGCGGCCGCGCGCGCCGCGGCCGGTCACCGCGCGCTCGCCGAGCGACTCGACCCCGAGGCGGTCGTCGACGCACACGGGCCCGCCGCGCTGCTCGACGCGCTGGACGACGGGGCGGTCGCGGCGTACGCGGGCGGCGACGGGTCGACGCGCCGCGAGCCGACGGAGGCCCGCGATGAGCGGTGAGGGGTCGCGGACCGACGGCGGGCGGGTGACGGGGGGCGAGGGTCGGGCGGTCAGCGGCGAGTCGACCGCGAGGCGACCGGGCGGGCGCGGTCGGCTCGGGTGGCTCTTCGAGCCGCGGCTCGCGACCGTGGCCGCGGTGAGCCTCTTCATAGTCGTCCTCGCGGGGCTCGTTCAGGTGAGCTTCGGGGCATACTCGATGACGGTCGGGCAGGCGTGGCGGGCTGTCCTCGACCCGGCCGTCCTGCTCGACCCGCGGTGGTTCCTCAACTTCCTCCTCGGCGAGGAGCCGATGCGGGCGGTTACGGGGTTCCGGGGCGAGCTGCCGGAGCTCGCGCGCGAGACGCTCGTCGTCTGGAGCATCCGCCTGCCGCGAGTGCTCGTCGCCGTCGTCGTCGGGATGAACCTCGCCGTCTCCGGCGCCATCTTCCAGGCGGTGACGCGCAACGAACTCGCGAGCCCGTTCATCCTCGGCGTCTCCTCGGGCGCCGGGCTGACCATCCTGCTCACGCTCGTCGTGTTCGGCGGGCTCTCGGCGTTCCTCCCGCTGATCGCGGCGCTCGGCGGATCGGTCGCGTTCCTGATCGTCTACGCTATCGCGTGGAAGAACGGGACGAGCCCGGTCCGGCTCGTGCTCGCGGGCGTCATCGTCGGGACCGTCTTCAACAGCCTCCAGACGGGGCTGTTCTTTTTCGCCGACGACATCGGCGTCGTCCAGTCGGCGATCCAGTGGACGACGGGGTCGCTGACGGGGACCGACTGGGAGCAGGTCCGGACCGCGCTCCCGTGGACGCTCGTGGCGGTCGTGCTGTCGCTCGTCGGCTCGCGGCAGCTGAACCTCCTCCTCCTCGGCGAGCAGACGGCGAAGTCGCTGGGGATGTCGATCGAGCGGGTCCGGTTCGCGCTCTCCGGCGTCGCCGTGCTGGCGGCCGCCGCCAGCATCGCGGTGGCGGGGATCGTGAGCTTCGTCGGCCTCATCGTCCCGCACGTGGTCCGGAATCTCGTCGGCAGCGATTACAAGCGGGTGATCGTCGGCTGCCTGTTCGTCGGCCCGGCGCTGATGGTCGGCGCCGACGTCGGCGCGCGCCTCGGGGTGAGCGTCCTAACCGGCGCGGACGCACAGATCCCGGTGGGGATCGTCACCGGGCTGGTCGGCGGCCCGTACTTCCTGTACCTGATGCGGCGGCGGCAGAACGTGGGTGAGCTCTGAGTGTCCATATTCCGTGCGAACGCGACCGAACCGGAGGGATCGAGCGGCAAGACCGAAACGCGCGGCGCGAACGGCCCGCGCGACGGGACCGGACAGACAGGGGCCGGTGACGCGACCGGACCGACCGGAGCCGGCGACGCGACCGACGCGAGCGACCTCAACGCCGAGGACCTCGTGGTGGGCTACCCGACCGCCCCGGAGCCGGTGATCGACGGCGAGTCGATCGCGGCCGAGCCGGGCGCGGTGACGGCGCTCGTCGGGCCGAACGGCTCCGGGAAGAGCACCCTCCTGAAGGGGTTGGCGGACCAGATAGCGCCCGACGACGGCTCGGTCCTGCTCGACGGGCGCGACGTCCAGTCGATGGACGCGAAGCCGCTCGCGAAGCGGCTCGGGCTGCTCTCGCAGGAGCGCACGTCGCCCGAGAGCATCACCGTCGAGGACCTCGTGTACCACGGTCGCTACCCGCACCGGGGGTTCTTCGAGCGGACGACCGAGGAGGACGCTCGCGCGGTCGAGCGCGCAATCGACCTGACGGGCTGCGGCCACCTGCGCGACCGCGAGGTTGGGAGCCTGAGCGGCGGGCAGCGGCAGTTGGCGTGGATCGCGATGGCGTTGGCGCAGGACACCGACGTGCTCCTCTTAGACGAGCCGACGACGTTCCTCGACCTTCACCACCAGATGGAGGTGATGGAGGTAATCGAGACGCTCCGCGACGAGAGCGATGTCACCGTGGTCGTCGTCCTCCACGACATCGAGCAGGCCGCGCGGCTCGCCGACCGCGTGGTCGCGCTCAAGGGCGGGGAAGTCCGGGCGCGCGGCCCGCCGGAGGAGATCGTCACGGAGGACCTGCTCTCCGAGGTGTTCCGCGTCGACGCCGACGTGGTCGACACCGACCGCGGGCCGCGAGTCACGCCGATCCGCGCGCGCCACGAAGAGTGACCGGAACCGGTGCGGGGGAGCGACACGGTTTTAGGTCGCCCTAAAGATCGGAACGGTTAAATTGGTTTAGGCTAGCCTAAAAGTATGCGCAGAAGCGACGAGGCAGTCGACGGACACACCCGGAGAGCGTTCGCGAAGTACGGCGGGACGGTCGCCCTCGGCGGACTACTCGCCGGCTGTGCCGGCGGCGGCGCGGAGTCCGATCCGTCGGGGTCCGACGGCGGCGACGAGAGCTACGCCGCGTCGATCTCGCCGACCGGCGAGGTGACGTTCGAGTCGCCGCCCGAGACGGTGTTCACGCGGCTCACTCACCACGCGGGCATGGCGTTCGCCCTCGGACGGAGCGACGGGCTCACCGCGATGCACGCGTCGGACTACTACGACGGGCTCTGGAACCAGTTCGTCGAGCGGCTCCCCGGCGTCTCGCTCGACTGGTCGGGGCTCTACTCCTCGTGGCAGCCCGACAAGGAGAAGCTGTACGAACTCGACAGCGACGTCCACCTCGCCGACCCGGCGTGGATCACCCGGCAGGACGCGTGGAGCCGCGAGGACGTCGACGAGATCGCCGAGCGCGTCTCGCCGTGGTTCGGCAACTCCCTCTCCGACCGCCACCAGGAGCCGACGGGCGAGTGGGCCGACGGGTACCAGTACTACGGCCTCTGGGAGCAGTTCGAAATCGTCGCGGAGGCGTTCCGCGAGCGCGAGCGCTACGAGGCGCTCGCGGCCGTCCGCGAGGAGCTCCTCGCGACGATCGACGATGGGCTCCCGCCGGAGTCGGAGCGCCCGACCGCGATCATGGTCGCGGCCGCCGACATCGAGCAGATCTACGCGTACACGCTGAGCAACCCCGGCTTCCTCACGTCGCACACGCGCCCGCTCGGGCCGCGCGACGCCTTCGGAGGGGGCGTCGAGTCCGGCACGGTCGTCGACTTCGAGACGATACTGGAAGCCGACCCCGACGTGATCCTCTACCTCGGCGGCTTCGAGCCCGGAACCGACATGGCCGGGCGGCGGGCCGCCTTCGAGGAGGACCCCGTCGGCTCGGAGGTCACCGCGGTGAAGAACGACCGGATCCACCCGCAGGGCGCGCGGTATCAGGGACCGATCCTGAACCTCTTCCAGCTGGAGATGACCGCGAAGCAGCTGTACCCCGACGCGTTCGGCGCGTGGCCCCGCTACGAGGAGGGCCCGTACCCGGAGATCCCCGAAGACGAGCGGCTGTTCGACCGGCAACGGGTGGCCGACGCGATCAACGGAGAGCTGTAGATGCGCGCCCGCGAGTGGACCGTCGCGGCGACGTACGGCGACCCGACCGACTACGACGTGCCCGCGCTGCCGACGTGGCGCGTCGAGCGCGGCGAGTGCGGCGGGATCGCGTTCGCGGCGACCGACCGCGACGAGCCCTTCATCGCCGCGGAGCGGCCGGTCCGAGTTCGCCGATGACCGCGGGATCGTCGGCCGCTCCGGCGCGCCCGATCGACGCCTCGGCCCGCTCGGGTCGCGTCGGCGACGCGACCCGCGACCGAAGGCCGTATCTCGTCGCGGCGGCGTCAACGGGTATGAACTCGAACCGCGATCGGACCGGCGACGCCTTCGGACGTGGACGGGTGAGCGAGCGATGACGGCGGGCGCGACCGGAGCGGTCGAGGGCCCGGACGGCCCGACCGACGAGCGCCCGCGCGAGCGCGGCGCGGTCGTCGTCGGCGGCGGCGTCGCCGGGCTCTCTGCGGCCGTGTACACCGCTCGGCAGGGGCTCGACACGCTCGTCGTCGACCCGGGCGGGTCGATCCTCCGGCGGAACGCGCGCCTAGAGAACTTCCCCGGCTTCCCGCTCGGCGTCGACCCGCGCCGCCTGCTGGACCTGCTCGGCGAGCAGGCGGAGACCGCCGGCGCGGACCGGCTCGACGCCCGGGTCACGCGGGTCTCGCTCGCCGACGGGGACCCCGACGCGGCCGACGCCGGAAACGCGGCGAACGGCGCCCGCTTCGCCGTGACCACCGACGAGGGCGACCGGATCGGTGCCCGACAGGTCGTCGCGGCGACGAAGAACGAGGTGGGGTATCTGACGGAGCTCGACGGCGTCGATATCGTCGACCGCGGGAAGGCGTACGTCGACGCCGACGAGCGCGGGCGGACCGGCGTCGACGGGCTGTACGCCGCGGGACGGCTCGCCCGCAAACCCCACCA
This sequence comes from Halorubrum sp. C191, assembly GCF_002727095.1. Taxonomy (NCBI): domain Archaea; kingdom Methanobacteriati; phylum Methanobacteriota; class Halobacteria; order Halobacteriales; family Haloferacaceae; genus Halorubrum; species Halorubrum sp. C191. Next base: position 47,610 of record NZ_NHNZ01000111.1, read on the forward strand.
GGCGGCGGTGTGCGCGGGCCACGGCGCGGAGGTCGCCGTGACGCTGTTGGAGGAGTCCGACGAGCCGTTCTACCACGACTGGGTCGCGCCGGAGGGGTACTTCACCGACCGCGACCGCGACGTGCCGCCGGGCTGCGAGGAGATCGCCGCCGCCGAGCGCGAGGCGCGGGAGTCGGCCGCGCTCGACGCGACCCGCGACCGGTTCGCCGAGCCACACCCCGACCCGCAGGAGACGCACCCGAGCCTGGAGGACTGACCGCACGCGACCACCCACCCAACCGTGATCGGAACCACGCTACTCGACATCGCGGACCACATCGAATCGCTCGCGGGCGAGGACGGCGAGTTCTCGCTCGTCTGCGCCCGGTACGGCGACCGGCCGGTCCCGGCCGCGGGGCTGCGCTTCGAGGGCCGCGAGACAGCCCGCGCGGCGGCCCGGGCGACGGAGCAGTACCGCGACACGCTCCGTCGGTACGACCCCGAACTCCCCTTCTACGACGTGATCGTCAGACAGGAGTTCGCGGAGCCGACGACCGGGACGGCGACCGGGGACCCGGGCCTCGACCGATTTGTCCCCGACCTCGACGTCGGCGCGGCCGACGAGCTGACCGACCGCGTGGTGGAGGCCGTCGACGACCGTCCCGCCGAGGGCGACCGCGACGCCGAGGGCAGCGACGGGAGCGCCCTCGATGGCGACGCGGATCCGCACCCCGACGCACCGACCCGGTCCAGACCGCCCGGACGGGGCCCGCGCCGCGACCGCGTCGAGTTCTGTCACGCCGCGGCGGCGGCGGCGTTCGAGGCGCTTTCCGCGGCGGGCCACGACCGCGTCGAGTCGGCGGTGATGGACGCGTACTTCGCGTTCGCGGAACGGCTCTCCGACCCCGACGACCTCTGTCTCTGCCTGCTCGAAGCGACGGCGATAGCGCTCGACCGCCACCTCGATCCGGAGGCGCAGGCGACGGTGCTGTCCGCGGCCGCCGAGCGCCTCCCAGACCCCGGGCCGACGCCGGCCGCGGACCCGGTCGCGGCCGCGTTCGACCGGCTCGCGGCGGTCGGCCTCGTCGAGGACTACGAGCGCGTCGGCGGCTCCGAACGCGCCGACGACCCCGACCGGGCCGCCGAGGCCGAGCGCGGCGCGACCGTCCGCGTCTCCGGGTACGCGCTGTCTCCGACGGACGGCCGCGTCCCGACGCTGCCGGTGGCGCTGGAGGTGTGCCGCCGCGACCCGCGCGGTCGGCTCGCCGGCGTGGCGCTGCTCGGGGGCGGCGGCGACGCGACCGGGTCGGACTGCTGGTTCAGGGTCGATCCGGACGCTCCCTCCCTCGACGGCGGCCCGTCGAGCTCGTCGGTTCCCTCGGAGAGCTGACCGCCGCCGGGAGGACGCGTCGCTCCGCCGCGTGTTCCGGATCTCCGCGTCTCGGGGTCCGCGTCCCGGCCCTCCGGAACCCCGCGTCGCCGCCCTACTCCTCGTCCGACTCGATCCGGACGAGGTCCGCCTCGACGTCCTCGACGAACGCGCCCTGTCCCCCGACGGTGACCTCGCCGTCGTCGGTCTCGACGACGAGCGAGTGCTCGACCGGGAACTCGTTGTTCCTCGGCTCCACCATCCCCTGTTTCGTCTCGACGACGCGGCCGACGATCTCGGCCGCCTCGTCGTCGTCGGTCCACCGCCCCCCGACGGTCACCCGCGGCGGGTCGCCGGCGCGGAGCCGCAGGGTCGCCTGGAGGACGGTGTGTCTGAAGTCGGTGTACTCGACGGGGAGCGGCGCCGGCTCGGCGACGGCCATCTCGGTCGCGGCGGGCCAGTAGTTCCCGAGGAAGGAGCCGACGATCACGGGCGCGAGCTGCTCCTGGGCGAAGGCGATGGCCTGTCGGTCGGTGGTCGACTGCCGGAGGAGCTCGGGCGGGGAGACGACACCGGCCGCGGAGTCGACCGTGAGCAGCGTCGGCATCGCCTCGCTCCACGTCCGGACGACGTTCGCGACGCCCGACAGCGCGGGGTCGTCCGCGTCGAGGCTCGCGTCGGCGTCGGAGACGACGAGCAGGACGAGGACGCCGCGGTCGACCGCGTCGGCGAGCGCCTCGCGCACCTCGGGGAGCTGCTTCGCGGTGATCGAGAGCGTCACCTCGCTTTCGGCGTCCGCGAGCAGCGACCGGATCCGCTTGATTACCGTGACCCGCGATTTGATCACCTCGAACTGCTCGGCCTGACGCTCCACGCGGGAGTACCGCTCCGCGAGCCCGGGTCGCATCGCGTCCACGTCCGACCGGAGCCGGTCTATCACCTCGTCCGGCGGGTTCGCCCGGATCGTCGTCGGCACGACGTGGTCGTTCACCTCGACGAAGCCGCGCTCCGCTAGCGACTCGCTCACGCTGTAGACGTACCGCTTCGAGACGCCCGCCGCGTCGGCGACGGTGCTCGCCTTCGCCTCGCCGTGTTCGAGCAGACTGAGATAGGTGTCGACCTCCTTATCAGAGAGTCCGAAGCGACGGAGGAGGTCGGTCAGCGTCCGGTCGTCCATACGCACGCCTCTGGCGAGCGACACTTATAGGAGTCGGTACCGGGCGGCTTCGCCGCTCCGCGACGGCGGCGACGGCGACGGCGACCGGTCACCGGAGCACGGCGGCGGCGTCGACCGGTCACCGGAGCACGGCGGCGGCGTCGACCGCGACCCGGACCCCGGCATCGCCGTCGCCGCCGCCGTCGCGGTCCACCGCGCTTCCGTCGCCGAGCAGGTCCGTCTCGACCCCGTCGGGGACGGCGACGGTCGCCGGCTCCGTCGCGAAGTTGACGACGACGAGCAGGGGATCGGCCTCGCTCCCGTCTCCCCCCGCCGGCGTCCGCTCGTACGCGGTCACCCGCTCCGCGTCCCCTTCGACGACGCGCACGTCGGCCGCGCGACCCTCGAACGTCACGTCGCCGTCGCGGAGGAGCGGTTCGGCCCCGCGCAGCGCGACCAGCCGCCGGTGGAAGTCGGTGAGATCGTTGTCGCCGTCGTGCCACCGGATCGGCCCGCGGTACGTCTCGTTGCCGCGCTCCTGCCCGGCGTAGATCATCGGCGCCCCCGGCAGGGTGAACGTCACCGCGGCGGCGGCGCGGAGCGCGTCGCGACCGTACTCCGCGAGGTAGCGGTCCTCGTCGTGGTTCTCGACGTACCGCATCTGCGAGCGGCCGTCGTCGAAGCCGAGCCACTCGCCGCGCGCGAGGGCGGCCTCGACCGCGTCGGCCGGCTCCTCGCCCGCGCCGACCGCGCGGAGCGTCTCGTACAGCGAGGTGTCGTAGTGGCGGTGGAACTCCCCCTCGCCGCAGAAGGGGTCGTGGGGCAGCGTCTCGTCGAGGAGCAGCGTGTCGTCCGGCACGCGGTCTGCCACCTCCTTCCAGAAGCCGTGCGGGACGCCCCACGCCACGTCGGCGCGGAAGCCGTCGACGACGCCGGCCCACTCGTCGACCACGTCGAGGAGCCACCCGCGGACCGCCGGGCTGTCGAAGTTGAGGTTCGGGATGCGGCCCCACTCGAAGTAGTAGTCGGGCGCCGCGCCCCCGTCGAGTTCGGCCCAGTCGATCCCGGTCACGTCGGCGACCGCGTCGGTCCGGCGGTAGTGGTCCGCGTACGCGTCGACGCCGGCCGAGTGGAGCTGGAAGGCGGGGTGGTCGCGGGAGGTGTGGTTGATCACTAGATCGAAGACGACCCGGATGCCGGCGTCGTGGCAGGCGTCGACGAGCGACTCGAACGACTCGCGCGAGCCGAGGTCCGCGGCGGTGTCGTAGTAGTCGGTGACGTGGTAGCCGTGGTCCGTCGGCGAGGCGAGGACGGGCGTGAGCCAGAGCGCGTCGACGCCGAGGTGGTCGAGGTACTCGACTCGGCGCTCGATCTCCGCGAACGTCGTCGGCAGCGTGTCGCCCGCGAACGACCGCACGAACACCTCGTAGATCGTCGGGGACTCGGCCCACTCGGGCGTCGGGTTCGGGTCGGCGACCGCGACCGACGCGGCCGTCGCCTCCGCAGCGTCTCCGTCGCTCGCGTCCGTCTCCACCCGCACCGTCTCCGCAGCCCCGTACCGCTCACCGTGCGGGGCCGCGCGGATCCGGACCGAGTCCGGGAGCTCGTCGAGCGGGACCGAGAGCGTCCGGCCGTCGGCGCGCGACTCGATCGCCGCCACTGTCTCCGGGTCGGCGTCGCGGTCGTCGACGAGGAACGTCACGTCGAGGGCGTCCGGATCGCCGGCGCGCTCCACGTCGTCGACGGCGGGCGCGGGCTCGATCTCGGCCGTCAGGCGGAGCCGGTCACTTTCCTCGGGGCCGTCGCCCTCGACGACGGCCGCGTCGAGCGATATCCGCGGTCGCCCGGGGCCAGAGACCTCGCAGTCGCCGTGGTACGCCGCCGAGCGGTCGCCGTCGGGGACGAAGCCGAAGCCGTGGCGTCCGGGCGGGACCCGCACCGTCGCGACCCACTCGTCGCCGTCGCGCTCGGCCCGGTCGAGCCCGAGTCGGTTCTCGTTGTGGGGCCACAGCAGGGAGACGCGGTCGACCTCGTCGTCGCCGTCCGTCGGGATGTCGGCGGCCGGGACGCGGATCTCCGTCTCCCGTCGCTCGTCCGGGAAGGCCCGGACGCGCTGTCGGTGCGTCCCGTCGGGCGCGTCGAGCGCGAGGACGTACGTGCCGGGAGCGTCGGGCGCGAGGTAGACGACCGGATCGTCGTCGCGGCTCGTCTCGCCCGCGCGGAGCACCGCGGTCGAGGGCGCCGAACCCGCTGCCGTCGCCGTGCTCGGCGGGCCGGTCGCGTCCGGGTCCGGGCCGTCTCCAGCGGAGAGCGCGCTGTCGGCGGGCGCGTCGCGGACGCGCCAGCGGTACGTGCCGTCGGCGTCCGGGGACCGCGCTGCCAGCTCGACGGACTCGCCGACGCTCGTCGTTCGCGGGGGGCCGGGTTCGTACACGACCCGCCTGTCGGCGCGGCGCGATTTGAGGGTTTCCGTTCGGCAAACGCGTGAACAATAATTACACCAAAGCTTCATACGCAGCGGCGGCGTGTGTTCGCGTAATGCAGCTTCGCGACGCGCTCGACGACTACAAGCGCCACGCCGGCGACGGGACGCGCTTCCCCGGCGAGCGGCGCACCGTCTCCGGCCGGTTTTCGGGCGGGGACGGTCGACTCGTCCACGTCGGCGACGACGGCGAACTCCGCGACTTCGGCTACCCGCTGACCGGTCGGACCGGGCTCGTTCGGTCCCGGATCGGGCTCGCCGTCGGCGACGAGGTCACGTGGCTCGACGAGGCCGACACGACGCAGCGGTACGTCGGCGACACCGCGCTGGTCGAGACGGTCCACGAGACGCCGCGCGCGACGGTCACCCGCCACGACGTGACGCTCGGCGACGCGCACCTCACGCGGGCCGCGGTCGAGTTCGACGGCGCGAGCAGCGGGGACGACGGCGCGGAAGACGGGGACGACGACGGGGCCGCCGTCGACCCCGCGGACGCGTCGCTCGTCGTCTACGCCCGCTTCGCGCCGGACGGCCGCGACGACCGCGTGGGGCAGCTCCGATACGACGACGCCGTCGAGGTGTACCACGCCGACGAGCACGACTTCCTCGCGAGCGCGACCGGCTTCGCCGACCTCCGCGGCCAGCTCCCGACCACGTTCCCCGAGCTGCTCGCCGACGACCCGACCGAGCTCCCGCGCGACCGCGACGGCGACCGGTACGAGGAGGAGCGCCTCTCCGGCGAGGTGATCGCCGACGTGCCGTTCGACGACGGGGTCGCGACGGTCGCCACGCTCCTGACGGACCGCGCGGAGACCGACCGCGAGGCAGCCCGCGAGCGCCTCGACGCGCTGTTCGCCGACCACGACGACGTCGACGCGCTCGCGGACGCGGCCGCGGACGCGCTCCCAGCCGTCCCCGAGTCGGCTCCCGCCCGCGAGTCGGTCGTCGCGGACCTCCGGGTCCTCTCGCTGCTCTCCGCGCCGTCCGGGCTCCGGATCGCGGGCCCCGACTTCGACCCGTACTACGAGCACTCCGGCGGCTACGGCTACACGTGGTTCCGCGACGACGCGGAGATATCCGGCTTCCTGCTCGGGGCCGCCGACGCGGTCGACCTCGACCTCGACGACTGGCACGCGCGGTCCGCCGAAATGTACGTCGCCACCCAACGGCCCGACGGCTCGTGGCCCCACCGAGTGTGGCCCCGCGACGGCGCGCTCGCCCCCGGGTGGGCGAACGCGCGCATCGAGGACGGGCCGGACGTCGACTACCAAGCAGACCAGACGGGCAGCGTCGTCGCGTACCTCGCGCGGGCCCGCGAGGCGGGGGTCGACGTCGAGGGGCTCGACTCGACCCTCGTCGCCGCGCTCGCTGGGCTCGACCGCACGCTCGAACCGGACGGCCGCCCGGTCGTCTGTCAGAACGCGTGGGAGGACTCCGCGGGCCGGTTCGCCCACACCGCCGCGACGTTCCTCGAGGCGTACAGCGAGCTCGGCCGCCACGGCGAGGGGCTCGCGGTCGACGCGCTCGACGACCCCGACGCCGTCCCCGGCGCGGCGTCGCTCCCGGACGACCTCGCCGCGCACGCCCGCGACCGGGCCCGCGAGGTGTACGACGCGCTCGACGACCTCTGGGTCCCCGAACGCGGCTGCTACGCTGTCCGCGAGACGCTCGACGGCGGGATCGACGATCGGCTCGACTCGGCGACGCTCGGACTCGCGGCCGCGCACCGCTCCTTCGACGCGCTCGGCGCGGCGGGCGACGGGTCCGGAGCCGGCGGCGCGGTCGACGAGGAGCGCCTCGACCGACTGGTCTCACACGTCGAGACGGTCGTTGACGGCCTCTCCCACGAGACCGACGACATCGCCGGCCTGATCCGGTACGAGGGCGACGGCTGGCGGCGGGCCGACCAGCTCTCGGAGAAGGTGTGGACGGTCTCGACGGCGTGGGGGGCGAACGCCTGCGCGGAGCTCGCCGCGCTGCTCGCGGCGCGAGACGACCCGCGCGCCGCCGAGATGGCGGCCCGGGCCCGCGACCTGCTCGCGCACGTCTCGCCCGGCGGAACGCTGTGCGAGCCGACGACGTACCTCCCCGAGCAGTACTTCGACGACGGGACGGCCGACAGCGCGACGCCGCTCGGCTGGCCGCACGCGATCCGGCTGGCGACGGTCGCGCTGCTCGACGACGAACTGCCGCAGTTCGCCGACGCCGCGACCGCGGACGACTGACCGAACCCCGACGACTATTCACACACCAAATCCGCGGAGCGGCGCGCGCCTCCGAGCGGCCGCCACCGGCGGCCGCGAGGTGCGCGTGCGAGGGAGTCGGGCACGACGTGGGCGACCGGAGGGAGCCCGCGGAACGCGCCCGACGAGGCTGGGGAGGCGTGAGGTGCGGTCGCTGTGCGGGTGGGACTCAAAGGGGCAGCCGCGGGACGGGCGCAGGCGACGTAAGTACCATAACGAGCGAACGAAGTGAGCGACCGAGGAGCGTGGTTCGAGACGCCCCCGGCGTCCCGTCATCACGAAAGGCGCGAAGCGCCTTTCGAACGACAGCGAGCGTGCGCCCGCCCCGCGGCTGGGGCTTTGGAGGTATCCGTGACCGCTCCGCTAGCACCGATTCATAAATACACGCCGAAGCCGCTGCCAAACAGATATTATCGCCACTCGTCGCGGGGAACGCAGTCGGACTCGCGGACCGTGATCCACCGGGTGGTCCGCTCGTCCGGGTCGACGTCCCGCTCGAAGAACGTCACCTCGCCGCCGCCGTCGCCGTCGGTCCGTTTACAGACGAGCTCGGGCGACTCGTCGCGAACACGCGCGGATGACGTGGACGTGGACATACGTCACGATTGATCCCCGGTCGGATAATAACTGTTGGTTTCAGTCGGTGAGTAATAGAAACTACAAAAGTAGTTAGCGCCGCACCGGGACGCCGCGATCGTCGAGGTACGCCTTCGTCTCCTCGATCGAGTAGTCACCGAAGTGGAAGATGGAGGCCGCGAGGCCGGCATCGGCGTCCGCCTCGGTGAACACGTCGTACATGTCCTCGGGACTGCCGCAGCCGGAGGAGGCGATGAGCGGCGTCGACACGGCCTCGCCGACCGCCTTCATCAGGGGGACGTCGTAGCCGTCCTTCGTGCCGTCCTTGTCGATGGAGTTGACGAACAGCTCGCCCGCGCCGCGCTCCTCGGCCTCCTTCGCCCACGAGACGGCGTCGATCCCGGTTCCCTCGCGGCCGCCCTTCTTCGTACACTCGAACCACACCGTCTCCCCGTCCTCGTCCTCGTAGAAGTGCTCGCCGGCGTCGTCGTACCGCCGCCGCGCGTCGACGGAGATGACGATACACTGGCTGCCGAACGCGGCCGCGCCCTCCTCGATGAGCGCCGGGCGCTCCAATGCGCCGGTCGTGATCGAGACCTTGTCCGCGCCCGCCCGGAGCGTCTCCTTGATGTCCGCCTTGGTGCGGATACCGCCGCCGACCGTCAGCGGGATGAAACACTCGTCTGCGACCCGGTTCACCACGTCGAGCATCGTCTCGCGCCCCTCGGCGCTGGCGGTGATGTCGAGGAAGACGAACTCGTCGGCGCCCGCCTCGTTGTACTTCTTCGCCAGTTCGACGGGGTCGCCGGTGTACTCCAGGTTCTCGAAGTTGACCCCGGTGTACACCGCGGCGTCGCCGTCCTCGTCGAGGTCGACGTCGATACAGGGGATGATACGCTTCGTGAGTCCCATTCGTTGTCGGTTCGTTGACCGCGCCCTCGGTTAAAATGCGCGGGGCTCACTCGGCGTCGTCGATCGCGGCCCGCTCGTCGCCGTCCTCCGCTCCTTCCGTTTCGCCGCGGTCCCGCTCCGCCCGCCGGTCGTACTTCGCGACGGCGCGGTCGGCCCGCGTCGAGATGCCGTTCGGGTTCCGGGCGGGGCCGCGGTCCCGGCGCCGCGCGACCAGCCCGTCGGAGGTCCCGCCGGCGAGGCCTAAGAGTACGTCGCGCCCGGTCGCGGCCCACCGCGTGGGGGTCGACTCGCCGCGGACCACGTCCTTCGCTGCGGCAACCGCGTCGGCGAGCGCGTGCGACCCGGTCCGGAGGAGGGCCGTCGGGCGGGCGCCGTAGTTCTTCAGCAGCCGATAGGCGAGCCCCCGGTACTTCCAGCCCCACTCGCTCGCGCTGCGTCCGCCGTCCGCCGCGGTCGGGGTCGGGAGCTCCTCCCGCGCGGCGAGTCCCGGCCGCCATGCCACCTCGCGGTCCATGCGGGCGAGCCGGTGCGCGGCGTCGCGCGCGCCGCCGACCCGGAGGTACTCGTCGAAGCCGTCGAGCTCGTCGAGGGCGTCCCGCCGGAACGCGACGTTCCCGCTCTCGAAGTAGGTAACGTTCTGCCCCGCGATCCGGCTACGCTCAGGCGCGCTCCGGTCGCCGGCGTCCGGGACGTCCGGAATGGCCGACCCGGTCTTCGCGGCGTCGGTCCCGCCCCCCGACTCCACCGCGTCCGCCTCGATTCCCGGCTCCGCGGCGCTCGTCCCGCCCGGCGGGATCGGCGTCACCGGCCCGGAGACCACGGGCGCCGCGTCGAGGCCGTCGTCGACCGCGTCGCGCCACCCCGGCTCGATCCGGTTGTCGTAGTCGACCAGCGCGACCGCGTCGCCCGTCGCAACCTCGATGCCGGCGTTGCGGGCGACGTTCACCGTTCGGTCGGAGATCTCGACCAACACGTCGACGTCGTCGCGGTCGCGAACCATGCCGGTCGTGCCGTCGGCCGAGGGCCCGTTGACGACGATCACCTCGGTGTCGGGCGCGTCGGCCGCCAGCGCGTCGAGGCAGGCGGCCAACCGGTCCCGGCCGTTGAGCGTCGGGACGACGACCGAGAGGTCCATACGTCTCGTTATCGGGGCGAGGAGGTAAAAAGGACTGTGTGTGTGTCCGGTCCGCGTCGGCTCCGAACCGATCGCGGGCCGGGGGCAACGGCGCGCGAGCCGCTCAGACGGTCAGGTAGTACACCTGCTTGCGCGCGTCCTTGAAGCTGTACCGCGAGTCGACGAGACCCTCCTCCTCGAGGCGGTTGAGCGCGTAGCGGACGGTGCGGTCGGGCAGCAGCGACTCGTCGGCGAGGCCGCCCTGCGAGAGGGGGGCGTCCCCTTCCAGCACCTTCGCCACGAGCTTCGCGCTCGGGGGGAGCTCGCGCAGGCGGTCGCGGTACTCAGACTCGGACAGGCGGTCTTGGTCAGCGGTCTCCGCGGGACTGGTACTCATGTCTCACACGAATCCCACGGGTAGTGGTAAAGGTTGGCTACATATAGGGGAATCCGCCTGTGATAATATAATGTGTTAATATCACGTCTCACCGGGCTATCATAGACGATCGATCAGGCGAGTTTTCCGGGGGCGGCCCGTCATTCACCCCGTGATCCCCGAGTCTCACGTCGACATCCTCGAAGCCGAGTCGTACGCCCACTTCGCGACCGTCGGGCCGGACGGCCTCCCGCACGTGACGCCGGTGTGGGTCGACCACGAGGACCGCGAGTACGTCCTTGTGAACACCGCCCGCGGGCGGCAGAAGGAGCGGAACGTCCGCGAGAACCCGAAGGTCGGCGTCAGCGTGCTCGACCCCGACGACCCGTACCGGTACGTCTCCGTCCGCGGCGAGGCCAAGCTGACCGAGGAGGGCGCGCGCGAACACATCGACGAGCTCGCGCGTCGGTACTTCGGCGTCGACGAGTACCCCCACCACGACGAGGAGGAGGGCGCGCGAGTCATCGTCAAGATTCCGGCCGAGAACGTCGCCACGAGCGGCTGACAGTCCGGGCTCTCGGCGAACGTTCGAGCGCTCGCCCCGACCGCCGTCGCGTCGAAGCCGACCGACCGCACCGGGGTCGGCGCCGGACCGCATCCAGTACGGTTTTGTCGGTCCGGCGTTCATCACGGACAACGTGAAGGGACAGGACTGGTACCAGGCCGACGAGGTCGCCGAAGAGTACGACGACGTCCGCTTTTCGGGAGGCGGGCGGCTCATCGACCGCCGGGAGAAGGAGGCCGTCCTCGCCGCGTTGGGGCCGATGGATCCGGGCCACCGCGTGCTGGAGGTCGCCTGCGGCACCGGACGGTTCACGACGATGCTCGCCGACCAGGGCGCGGACGTGGTCGGCCTCGACGTCTCCCGCGAGATGCTCGAACAGGCCCGCAAGAAGGTCGCCGCCGCCGGCCACGCCGACGCAGTCGAGTTCCTCCGCGGCGACGCCTCGCGGCTCCCGTTCCCGGACGACCACTTCGACACGGTCGTCGCAATGCGCTTCTTCCACCTGATGGACGACCCGGTCCCGTTCGCGGAGGAACTGCGCCGGGTCAGCCGCGATCAGGTGTTCTTCGACACGTTCAACAGCCGCAGCCTGCGGACGCTGTACACCTGGCTGCTCCCGATGGGCTCGCGGCTCTACTCGGAGCGACAGGTGGCCGCGATGCTCGGCGAGGCGGGTCTCACGCTCGCGAACGAGGAACACGACTTCGTGTTGCCGTACGGCTTCTACCGCGAACTCCCCGGCCCGGTCGCGAGGCCGTTCCGGGTCCTCGACGAGCTCGCGGGCGACACGATTCCGGGCGACTACGTCGCCTCGGTGTCGTACTGGGACGCTCGGGTGACGGACGAGGAGTGAGCGCGACGCGCCAGGCCTGTCCCGTCGACGACACCGCGGCCTGCCGTCTCGTTTTCACCGGGGCACTTCCCCGCTTCGCCGCCGGTCAGCCGGCCTCTTCGACGACCTCGCCGACGGCGAAGTTGGACTTCACTTCCGTCACTTCGATCTTCACGCGCTCGCCCACCTCGGTGTCGGGGACGATGATCACGTACCCCCGCTCGACGCGGGCGATCCCGTCGCCCTGCTTGCCGAGGTCCTCGATCTCGACGTACCGCATCTCACCCGGCTCGACCGGGGGCTGCGGCCCGTCGTCCGCTTGCGAGGCGGTCTCGTCGGCGTCGCCAGCCGACGCCTCGGTCCCGTCGCGGGCGACGAGCGCGACGCGGTACGTCTCGCCGGGCTCCAGCGATCCGGCGTCGATCTCTCGGTTCGGGACGTCGACGACGTACTCGCCGTCGTCCGTTTCGCGAACTTCCGCGCTGAACAGACAGAGGAGCTTCTCGGAGATTTCCATAGTAGACTCCATCGAAGGCTAGTCGCGGGCCAGTATAGTTGTACCGCCGACACAGTCAGGCCGGATCGACCCGCGTCGCGATCGGGACCGGATATACCCGTCGCGCGTCGCGACGCTACTCCCACCGGCCAACAAACGCGTCGACCAGCGCCGCCTCGGCCTTCCGGAGGTGTGCGCCCGTGGTCGACGGCGAGCAGTCGATGGCCGCCGCGACGTCCTCCACAGATCCGGTCCGCGGGACCTCGTAGTAGCCGACGCGNNGCACGGCCGCGAGCGCGTCGCGCAGCTGCTCCGGCGGGCCGACCAGTCCGAACGACAGCCGGCCCGCCGGCCGGAACACGACGGGCGGGACCGAGAGGAACTCGGTGTCGACGAACGCGTCGAGGAACGTCTCCGTCGGCCCGCCCAGCCGCTCGTACGCCTTGAGGTAGAAGGGTGGCTCGCCGGGAGACGTCTCGAACCGCTCGATCGCGGCGATATCCCGCAGCCGGTCGAGGTACCGCTCGCGCGGGGCCGCGACCCGGAACAGCGTCGCGAGCGTCTCGTCGGGCAGCCGCCGCCACGTCACCAGCTCGCTCCGCCGGTCGTCGCCGCCGTCGAGGAAGTCGTGCATCGGGTGTCTGACTCCCGGCGGAAACTCGAAGTCGACGTGGACGTAGCGCATGGGTCACTCACGCGGTGCCGGTCGCTTCCTGTTAAAATACACGGACAGATGCGTGCCAAGACTCAGTCCGCCGCGCCGCGGATCGATCCGTATGGGCGAGCAGCCGACGCGAGTCGACGACGCCGAACCGCCGCCGAGACGCGCCGCCGACGACGCTGGTCGTTCGACCGATCGCGGCGCCGACGGCTCCAGCCCCGCGACCGATCGCGGCGCCGACGGCTCCGGTCCGTTGCCCGAGCGCGGCGCCGGCGCCGAACCCGACGCGCCGCGTCCGCCGGCGCCCGGGGGGCTTCCGCTGCTCGGAAACGTCCACGAACTGGCGAGCGACGCGCTCGGCTTCTACGGGCGCCGCGCCGCGGCCCACGGCGGCGTCGTCCGGTACGACGTGTTCGGGACGGAGAGCTACCTCGTCACCGATCCCACGGCCGTCCGCCGAGTGCTCGTCGACGACCACGACCGGTACGAGAAGGGCGAGATGCCCCGATCCCGGCTCGGCGGGCTCCTCGGCGACGGCCTGTTCCTCGCGGAGGACGATGACTGGCGGGAGCAGCGGACGACCGTACGCTCCGCGTTCTTCCGCGAGCGGGTGGCCGAGTACGGCGACGCGATGGTCGACCACGCGCGCCGCGCGGCGGCGCAGTGGGACGACGGCGAAGTCGTCGACGTCCACGCCGCGGCGACAGACTACGCGTTCGCCGTCCTCGCCGAGAGCCTGCTCGGGAGCGACGTCGAACGGGAGCGCGAGACCGTGCGGGCGGCCGCCGAGAGCGTCACCGAGCGGTTCGACACCGGGCGGATGACCTCGTTCCTCCCGGAATGGGTGCCGACCCCGGCGAACCGTCGGTACCGGCGGCGGATCGGGGCGCTCCGGTCGACGATCCGAACGCTCGTCGCCGAGCGCCGCGCGGCCGGCCCGCCCGCCGACCCGGGCGCCGCGGACGACCTCCTCGGCACGCTCGTCGCGGCCGCGGAGCTCGGGGCGATGGACGACGACCGGCTCGTCGACAACGCTGTGACGTTCCTGTTCGCCGGCCACGAGACGAGCGCGCTCGGGCTCACGTACGCGCTCTATTGTCTCGCCGACAGACCCGAATTTCAGGAGCGGGTCCGGCGCGAGGTCGCGGCGCTCGACGGCGACCCCCGCCCCGCCGACCTCGGGGCGTGCCCGGCGTTGACCGCGGCCGTCGACGAGGCGCTCCGGCTGTATCCGCCCGTCCACACCTTCTTCCGAGAGCCGACCGAGGCGGTGAGGCTCGGGGGGTACCGCGTCCCCGCGGGGGTCGTCGTGACGCTCTCGCCGTGGGCGGTCCACCGCGACGGGCGGTGGTGGGACGACCCGACCGCGTACCGCCCCGAGCGCTGGCTGCGCGACGGGGCGGCGGGACCCGCCGACGGCGACGAGGCGGGAGGGCCCGTCCACGGCGACGAGGCTCCCGGTCCGGCGGTCGGTGAGCGCCCCGAGTACGCGTACTTCCCGTTCGGGGGCGGCCCGCGACACTGTATCGGGATGCGCTTCGCGAGACAGGAGCTCCGACTCGCGACCGCGACGCTGCTCCGGCGGCTGCGGCTGGAGCCGGTGACGACCGACCTCTCGGTGCGGGCGAGCGTGAACACGCGACCGGACGGACCGGTCCGCGTCCGCGTTCGCACGCTGGAGGAACCGCTCGACGCGAACGAGCCGTCCGATACCAGTTGACAAATACACATATGTACTTCGACAGAGATTCCTCGCGTATGGTCCGCTCAGACAGCAGCACGCGCCGTCGGATCGCCCTCGTCCTCGCGGCGGTGGCGCTCCTCTCGCCGCTCGCGACGGGAGTCGCGGCGGCCCAGTCGGTACAGAGCCCCTCCGGGTCAGTCGTCATCGCCGAGGGCGAGACGGTCGACGGCGTCGAGACCGTGGCCGCGACGATCGTCGTGCGCGGCACCGTCGAGGGGGACGTCTCCGGCGCGGCCGGGTCGATCCGGATCGCCGAGACGGGCCGCGTCGGCGGGAACGTTCAGGCCGCCGCCGGGACCGTCGTCGTCGAGGGGACGGTCGGCGGCGACGCAGAGGTCGGGGCCGGCTCCTTCGAGTTGACGGAGTCCGGGCGGATCGACGGCTCGCTCGACGTCGGCGCGGGCTCGATAACGGTCGACGGGGCGGTTGGCGGCGACGTCCGTGCGGGCGCCGACTCGGTCGTCCTCGGTCCGAACGCGGCCGTCGACGGCGAGTTCCGGTACGACGCCGAGACGTTCACCCGGAGTCCGGACGCGTCGGTCGCCGGCGGCGTCGTGGAGGACCCGAGCCTCGGCGACGGCGGCGGGAGCGGGATCGCCGGCGGCGGTGACCTCCTGCCCTCGTGGGTCGGCACCGTCTACGGCGCCGTCGCCAACCTCGTACTGGGTGTGGTCCTCCTGTTCGCGTTCCCTCGATTCTCTCGGGCAGTCGGAGACCGCGTCGGCACCGACCCGCTCGTCAGCGGCGGGGTCGGGCTCCTCGCGCTCGTCGTCGCCCCGGTCGCCCTCCTGCTCCTCGCGATCACGATCGTCGGGCTCCCGCTGGCGCTCGTCGGCTTCGCGGCCTACGGCGTCGCGATCTGGGTCGGGTCCGTCTACGGACAGTACGCCCTCGGCTCGTTGATCCTCGGCCGGCTCGGCAGCCCGAGCCGGTGGCTCGCCCTGCTCGTCGGCGTCGTCGCGGTCGCGCTGATCGGGCTCGTTCCGTGGGTCGGCGGGATCGCGGAGTTGCTCGTCCTACTCCTTGGGCTCGGCTCGCTCGGGCTCGGACTGTACGACGGGTACCGCGGTCGCGACCGCGGAACCGACCCCGATCCGGGGGCAGTGAGCGTCGACTGACGGCGCGGTCCAGGTCGCGCTTTCGACGCCGACGCTCCCCTCCGTGGCGGCAAGGACTTTTTCTCACCCCGTCGAACCGGGGCGCATGGACGAGATGGACCTCCCGCGCGCCGCCGTGTCGCCCCCGATCGTCACGCCGTTCGACGCCGACGGCGGCGTCGACGCCGACGGCGGCGTCGACGCCGATGCCCTCGCGAACCACGTCGACGCGCTCGTCGAGGCCGGGCTCGACGGGATGGTCCCCTGCGGGACGACGGGCGAGTTCGCCAGCCTCTCCGACGGCGAGCGCCGGACCGTGGTCGAGGCGGTCGTCGACGCGGCCGACGGCCGAGTCCCGGTGATCGCCGGCGCGGCCGACACCGCGGTCTCCCGGGTCCGCGACCACCTGTCGGCCGCCGCGGCGGCCGGGGCCGACGCGGGGCTCGTCACCCTCCCGTACTACCACGCGTCGACCGAACCGGCGGGCCAGCGGGCGTTCCTCGAGGCCGTCGTCGACGACGCCCCGCTCCCGGTGCTCCTGTACGACATCCCGGCGACGGTCGGCGAGTCGATCGACCTCGACGCCCTCGCCGGCCTGGCGCGTCGCGAGTCGGTCGTCGGCATGAAGGACACGACCGGCGACCTCACCGACCTCGAAGCGAAGGTCGCCGCGACGCCGGACTCCTTCGCCGTGTTCCAGGGCGTCGACGCGCAGCTCTACCCGAGCGCGAGCATCGGCGTCGACGGCGGAATACACGCCCTCTCGCAGGTGATCCCGGAGGTATTCGTCGCGCTCGCCGAGGCGATCCGCGACGGGGACGACGACCGCGCGCTTGCGTGCCATCGCCGCGCGGTCGCACCGCTTTTCGCCCGCTGCGCCGACCACGGCTTCGCGCCGGCGACGAAGGTCGCGGCCGCGCACCGCGGGTTCGTCCCCGACCCCCGCGTCCGGCCGCCGCTCACGCTCCCGGACGAGGCCGAGCGCGAGCAGATCCGCGCGGACGTGGACGCGGCGCTGGACGTGGTCTGAGAACGCTGCGGACGGGCCCTCCGAACGACCGCGCCCGCGACCGCACCTCGCCCGCTACCCGTCGCCGATCAGTGTCCCGTCGGCCGCCTTCGGCCCCTCGGAGTCGAAGACGACGACATCGCCGTCGGTCCGCTTGCGGGCGGTCGGGTCGTAGCCGTCGCGGACGCCGATTGCCTCCTCCAGTTCGCGCACCGCGCGCTCTTTCAATGCGGCGGCCAGCTCCTCGGCGTCATCGCGGGAGATGTCGCGGCCGAGCCCCTCGCACTCGTGGGCGCGGACGACGCCCGCCTCGTCGACGGCCTCGCCCATCGGCTGGCTCGTCCCGTCGAGGGCGACGCTGAACGGGTAGGTCCGGCAGATCAGCGGCCGGGCGTCGTGGACCGTACACGCGCCCTCGCCGTCCGACTCCTCGTAGAAGGTACAGTCGCCGCAGCCGTCGGTCGCGAGCGCCCACTCGAACGTCTCGCCGCGCGGCTCGCCGTCGGCGTCCGGTTCCAGCCCGAACGGCATCGGTCGGGCCACGTCGCGCCAGTCGTACGCCTCGCCGGGCTCCGCTTCGGCGGCGTCGGCGACCCGGCGGACCTCGTCCGGGAAGACGGTCGCGGTGTGGGGCTCGCGGTCGCCGTCGTCGTCGTGACAGCCCGACTCGGAACCGGCACCGTCGTGACAGCCCGACTCGGTCTCGTCGACTCCCTCACCCGCGGGCGCACCGCCCGGCTCGTCGGGGGCGTAGCCGGTACAGCAGCCGCCACAGCGCGTACACTCGAAGCCGATGGACTCGATGGCGTCCGCGAGATCGCCGACGTCGAGGTCGCGGGCGGCAGCGAGTTCGGCTTCGAGCGATTCCATACGCCCCCGTTGCGACGCCTCGCGGTTAACCTCGTCCCTTCCGATCACCGGGGCGCCTCGGTGGCAGGCGCGCTCCGGGCGAAGGAGCGAAGTGCGGCCGCTGCCTACCGAGGGGGCGTGAAGGAGTACGAGCGAAAACAGCTCCTAGAACGGGTCAACCGGGAGTCCTCGACGGTCGGCGTCGAAATCCCGGAGTCGATCGAGATCCAGGGCGAGGCGATCGACCTCCGGTCGTTCGTCTTCGAGATCAAGCGCCGCGACTCGATTCCGCCCGGCGAGCGCGACCGCGTCGACCGCGCGAAGCGGAACCTCCGTCGCGAGCGCCTCGACCGGCTCGAACCGATCGAGGAGAACGAGGTGAGCTACGAGGAGGGCGAGGCGCTGGCGTCGTCGATCATCGGGATCGACCGCGCGCTGGAGGCGCTGGAGGGGCTCGACGCCCCCGATCCGGAGACGGAAGCGAAGCGGCAGGAGGCCGCGGACCGGAAGCGCTGGATGAACTTCCTGAAGAAGGCGCTCGGCCGCGACGACGCCGGCGGCGGCGGTCGGACGCGCTTCTGATCGGGGCGCGGCGGCGGCGGCGCTCGCCGGCCGAGGGCTCAGTTCCCGGTGAAGTCGATCCGCGAGCCGCTACCGTCGCCCTTCCCGGCCGAGGGGCCGAGCCGGACGAACTCGTAGGCGTCGTCGTCGAGGTACACCGCGTCGTCCGCCACCGCGACGCCCACCGACTCGAGGACGGCCCCCTCGCAGGGCCCGAAGTTACAGTAGCCGCCGTCGGCCTCGAACGTGGCCCCGTGCTTCTGGCAGAACACCTCGCCGTTGCGCACGAAGGCCCCGTCGTCCTTGTCGAGGCGCACGTCCGTCCAGTGCTGGCAGTAGTTCCGGAACGCGCGCACCTCGCCCGCGGCCCGGGTGAGGACCGCCTCGACCTCCGGCGCGCCGTCCTCGCCTTCGCCGAGGTCGCCCTCGCCCTCGTCGACCGCCTCGGAGTCGACAGGGCGCAGCGTCGCGAGCAGCGTGCTCTCCTCCGGGACCTCCTCGACGCCGGCGATCCGGCGGCTCTCGTCCATGTCCGTGGGAGGCCGGCGACCGGCTTGAACGTTGCGCGTTCCCCGGCCGCCGCCCGTCACAGCCGCTCACCGTCGTAGTACCGCTCTTCGACGCGCCGGTCGAACAGCCGCGAGAGGAGCGTCGTGAGCGGGCCGGCGACCCCCTCGCCGTCGCCGTCGACCGCGATGCCGTCGACGGTCGCCACGGGGCGGACCTCCCACGTGGAGTTCGTGAGGAAGGCCTCGTCGGCTTCGCGGACCGCGTCCGGCGCGTACGTCCCCTCCTCGACCGGGATCCCCTCCGACTCCGCGAGTTCGATCACCGTCGTCCGGGTGACGCCGGGCAGGATCGGTCCGTCCAGCGAGGGCGTCTTGAGCGCTGTCCCGTCGGCGAAGAAGAGGTTCGCGGTCGCGCCCTCCGCGACGTTGCCGTCGGGGTCGAGCATGAGCGCCTCGTCCGCGCCGGTGACGCGGAGTTCGAGCCGGGCCAAGATTCCGTTGAGATAGTTGTGCGTCTTCGCCGCGGCCGGGAGCGCGCGGCTCGCGGGCTTGCGCGTCTTGGTCGTCTGGAGCGCGGCGGGCCCGCCGTGGACCGGATCGCTCCCGACACCGCCCCGGGGGAGCGGCTTCGCGATGACGACCACGGTCGGGTCGACCTCGGGCCGCGGGTCGAGCGTGCCGGGCTGCGTCCCGCGCGTGATCGAGAGCCTGACGTAGGCGTCCGCGAGGTCGTTCGCGGCGAGCGTCTCGTCGACGCGGCGTTTCAGCTCCGCGTCGGTGATCCCGTGGTCGAGCTTCAGCGTCTCGCAGGTGTCGGCGAGCCGGGCCGCGTGCGCGTCCCACCGGAAGACGTCGCCGTCGTACGCGCGTATCGTCTCGAAGGCGGCGTCCCCGTAGGCGAACCCGCGGTCCTCCACCGAGACGGTCGCCTCCGCGGCCGGGACGAGGTCGCCGTCGACGTGGTACAGTCGCTCGCCGTCGCCGGTCGCCGCCGAGCGGTCGGTGTCGTCACTCATGCTCTTCGCACACCTCCACGAAGTTCCGGACCATGCGCTTCCCGCGCGGCGTGAGGATGCTCTCGGGGTGGAACTGGACGCCGACGTGCGGCTTCTCGCGGTGGCGCACGCCCATCACGACCTCGCGCTCCTCGTCGGTTCGCGCGGTCTCGACCAGCTCGTCCGGGAGGGCCTCGCGCTCGACGGAGAGCGAGTGGTACCGCCCGACGCGGAGCCGGTCGGGAAGGCCGGCGAAGACGCCCTCGCCGTCGTGGGTTATCGTCGAGGGCTTCCCGTGGACGACCTCCGGCGCGTGGCCGACCCGACTCCCCCGGCTCGCGCACAGCGCCTGGTGGCCGAGACAGACGCCGAACACCGGGCGGTCGAGCGCGAAGACGGCCGTCGAGACGCCCGCCTCAGCCGGGGTTCCCGGCCCGGGCGAGACGACGACGCCGTCCGGGTCGAGCGCGCGGATCCCCGCGAGGTCGACCGCGTCGTTGCGGCGCACCGTCACCGCGCCGGCGACCTCGCCGACGTACTGGACGAGGTTGTACGCGAACGAGTCGTAGTTGTCGACGACGAGCACCCGCGCGTCGGCGTCGCCAGCGCCGGGACGCCAGCCGGCTCCCGCCGCCGCGGGCTCCGAATCGGGCCCAGCGCCCGTCTCGGCCTCGTCCACCGTCATCGCTCCGCCACCCCCTCAGCGGGTTCGTCGACCGCCATCTCGCCGGCGACGAGCGCCTCGTCGACCGCGCTCACCAGCGCCCGAGCCTTCGCGAGCGTCTCCTCGTACTCGGCGTCCGGGTCGGAGTCATGGACGATCCCGGCCCCGACCCGGAGGTGGTACTCGGCGGCGCGGCGCACGAGCGTCCGGATGACGATGTTCAGCGTCGCGCGTCCGTCGAACCCGGCCGCGAACATCGACCCGGTGTACGGGCCCCGTCGGGTCGGCTCCAGCTCGTCGATGATCTCCATCGTCCGGGGCTTGGGCGCGCCCGTGATCGTCCCGCCGGGGAAGCAGGCCGCGACCGCGTCCGCGAGCCCAACGTCGGGCCGCGCCTCCCCCTCGATCAGGCTCACGAGGTGCATTACCTCGCTGTAGCGGTCGACGCGGCGGTACTCGCTCACCTCGACGGTACCGAACCGCGACACCTTGCCAAGGTCGTTGCGTTCCAGGTCGACCAGCATCGCGTGTTCGGCGCGCTCCTTCTCGTCGCCGGTCAGTTCGGTCTCCAGCCTGGCGTCCGCCGCCTCCGTCTCCCCGCGGGGGCGCGTCCCCGCGATCGGTTCGGTGACGAGGCGGGCGCCGCGGTCGGGGTCGTCGGTCGGCTCGCGCTCCAAGAGGAGCTCCGGGCTCGCGCTCACGAGGTCGACTCCGCTCGGGCGCTCGCCGAACTCGACCAGCCCGGAGTACGGGGCCGGGTTCACCGTCCGCAGGGCGTCGTACGCGTCGAGCGGGTGGACCGCGGCGGGCGCGGTCAGCCGCTGGGAGACGTTCGCCTGAAACGTGTCGCCCTCACGGACGTACGCTTTGACCCGGCGGACCGCGTCGGCGTACCCCTCGCGGCCCACGTCGCTCTCGAAGGTCGCGCCGGCCGCGGCCGGGTCGGGCACTGGCCCCGAACTCGGGTCTCCACCCTCAATACGGTCTATCAGCGCCGCCGCCCGCTCGACGCCCCCGTCGAACACCGTGTCGAGCGCGTCGCGGTCGGCGTCGGGGTCGTCGAGTCCTGCCGGGACGCGCGGACAGGCGGTGACTCGGAGCGTGACGGACTCGGAACCGCCGTCGGCGTCGACAGGGCACTCCCACGCCGCGATCCGGTCGAAGAGCGCGGCCTGGAGCCGCGGGAGGCCGCGGTCGTCGACCGCTCCGGGACCGTCGGACGCCGGCGGCGGGAAGTCCTCGAGCTCGCGGGCGGCGTCGTAGGAGAGCCAGCCGAACGCGCCGCACGGGTACGGCACGTCGCAGTCGCCGCGGGCCAGCGTCTCGCCGTCGAGGAGTCCCTCTAGCGCCGTCAGCGAGGGCGACGGGCGCCGGTAGTCGCCGGTGGAGGCCGTCCGCGCGTCGCCGCCCGACCCCTTCCCCTCGCCGCTCGCGGTCGCGACGACCGCCTCGTCGGAGACGGTCAGCCGCTCGACCGGGTCGACACCGAAGTAGCCCCAACCGGACTGGCCGCCGGTCGTCTCGTAGAAGACGCCGCCGGGGCCGCACCGCGCCCGGCGGTAGGCCGCGAAGGGGTCGTCGACGTCGACCCGGAGTTCGACCGGGACCCGGGCGCCGTCCGGCGCCGCGGCCGCGACCGCGCGGAACCGGCCCCGGTCGGTGCGTACCGTTCGGTTCATGCGACTCTCTTCGGCGGTGGCGGTGAAACAGTTGCGGTCGACCGGACCCGTCCCAGCCGTCAGAACTCGCTCGCGCGGTCGATCCACGTCGCGGCGCGCTTCTCGCCGACGCTCGTCCCCTCGGCCACGGCGGCCGCGTCCGCCGCGGCGAGATCGTCTATCGTCTCGATCCCGATCCCGGCGAGGCGCTCGGCGTACGCCGGGCCGATGCCCTTGATCTCCTCGACACTCGGCCCGCGGTCGTCGTTGTCGACCGCGACTGCGTCCCCCTCGCCGGCCGCGGCCTCCGCCTGTTCGGCCGCCTCGTCGGTCGCGGTCTCATCGGGCTCGGACGCCTCGCCGTCGACGAGCGACCCGGTCGAGGCGGCGGCCTCCGTCTCGGCGGCGACCGGTTCCGCGTCGGCCTCGGCGTCTCCGTCGTCGGCGTCGGTCGCCGCGGGGTCGCCCTCGTCCGCGGCGGCCGCCGACTCGCTCCCGGCGGCCGGCTCCGTAGCCGTCGCGTCAGCGGCCGGTTCCGACTCCCGCTCGACGGTCACTTCTGTCTCGCCGGACTCCCGCTCGCTCGAACCGCTCCCGAAGCCGAGCTTCTCTTTGAGCTTCTGAAGTAGGGCCATTGCCCGCGGCTACACGTGCGAGATATTTAAAAACCGTCGCCGGGATCCGGTCGTCCCGTCTCGCGTGTTTATAAGTGGGATCGGGCCGTTCCGGCGGTATGGACGTTCTCAACCCCGTGATGTGGTCGGTCCACGTCGGCTTTGCCGTCCTCTGGGTCGGCAGCGTGCTGTTCGTCACCCTCGCGATTCTCCCCGCCGCGCTCCGGGGCGACATCGGCACGACCGCGCTCGGTTCGGTCGTCGGTCGGCTGCGCTGGATCACGCGGATCGGCGCCCTCGCGTTCGTCCTCACCGGCGGTCACATGGCGGGGACGCTGTACACCTTCGAGGGGCTGACGGGAACGCCCCGCGGCCACCTCGTGTTGACGATGCTCGGCCTGTGGTTCGTCGGCACCGGCCTCGTCGAGGTCGCCGGCTCGAAGCTGGCCGACGGGCTCGACGTCGACAAGCTCCGCGAGCCCGCCCGCGACGCCAAGCCGTTCCTCTACGGCGCGTCCGCCGTCTCCGTCGGGCTCATCGTCACGGCGGGGCTGCTCGCCAGCCCGGGACTGTTCTGAGGAGCGCGAGCGGCGGCGGTCGCTGACGGATGTCCGCGCCGCACCGGCCGGGCTACGCCTCGAAGAGCCGCTCGGCGTCGTCCGCCTGTCGGCGGTAGATCCCGCGCCCCTTCAGCCGCGGCACCTCGTGGCGGTGGAGCCGCTCCGCCGCCGTGTCGTACACGAGCGGGAAGACGTTCGTCCGCCCCCTCGCAACCGTGAACCCGGACATCGCCCCGAGGAGCGACGCGTCGGGGTCCGGCGTCGCGAACGTCACATAGCCGATCGGGGTGGCCGACTCGCCGCCGTCGGCGCGTTCGGGTCGGGCGTCGATCCGGTCGACGAGCACGTCGCGGAACGCCGACGCGGTGTCGACGAGCGTCTCCGCGTCCGTCTCGTCCGCCTCGACGAGCGCCGCGAACACCGCCACGTCGCCGAGCGTGTCGTCCGTCTCGCGAGTCTCCCACAGGTGGTCGAGTCCGTCTACGTCCGCGTCGACCGCCTCGAAGCCGTGTCGGCGGCGGTTCGCGGCGACCGCCTCCCGGTAGGTTGGGATGTCCATAAGTCGTCCACGATCCGCATGGTAAAAAATGACACAGGTAGCTCCGGACCGGAAGGCGTCCGCGAGACCCGGCGTCTTCCGCGTCGGGTATATACCACTCTATATCCCTCTTAGAAACCCTTAATCGGGCGTGACGGGACGCGCAGGTGTGAGCGAAGACGACGTCGCCACGTTCGGGTTCGTCTGTGTACAGAACGCCGGTCGTAGCCAGATGTCGGCCGCGTTCGCCGAACGCGAGCGCCGCGAGCGCGACCTCGGCGACCGCGTGGAGGTCGTCACCGGCGGGACCCACCCCGCGGACGAGGTCCACCCCGAGGTCGTGGCGGCGATGGCGGAGGTGGACATCGACCTCTCCGACCGCGTCCCCCGCGAGGTCTCGACCGCGGAGCTCGACGCGTGCGACGTGGTCGCGACGATGGGCTGTTCGACGCTGACGCTCCCGGACGGCGTCGAGGGGCGCGACTGGGCGCTCGACGACCCGCACGGGCAGGATATCGATCGTGTCCGGGATATCCGCGACGAGGTCGAGGGGCGCGTGCGCGACCTCTTCGATGAGTTCTTTGGCGAGGAGTAGGCGGCTCCGGCCGCGTATCCGTGCGACTCGGGGGTTTCTCTCGACGGAAATAGTCCCGGGCGGATTCGAACCGCCGTCAATGGCTGACTTCGGGCATCCGACGGGCGTTCTTGATGGAACACCCGACAGCCGCGCGTGAGCCGCAGACGCGGACGGATTCCCTCCAAAGGCCATTATGATTGGCCACTACACCACGGGACTTCGTATTCGGCTAACCGACGGGCACTCAAGTACGTTACTCTCCGCGACGAGACTGGGACGGCCCCGGCTACGCCCCCTCCTCGATCCGGTCGAACCGCTCCTCGAAGTTCTCGCGACAGGAGCCGCAACAGAAGTGGTACAGCGTCCCGTCGATCCGGGCCGACTCCCCCTCGGCGGTGACGGTGTTGCCGCACTCGACGCACTCGACCGCGAGGTCCGCGTCGCCGACCGCGGGCGACCACTCGTGGGCGTCGAGCAGCCGCACCGACAGGTCGCGCACGGCCGCCAGTCCGACCGCGTCGTCGACGAGGTCACGAGCGATCCCCTCCTCGACGCGTGCGACGACCGTCACCTCGCCGTCTGCGGTGAGGAACGCGTGCTCGACGCGCTCGTGGCTCGCGACCGCCGCGTGAACGCGCTCGGCGTCCGCGGGCGCGACAGCGAGCGTCGCGAGGACCCGCAGCCCGTCAGAGAGCGCGTCACCGTCGATCCGAAGCGTGAATCCCTCGATGACGCCCACCTCGCGTAGCCGGTCGACCCGGTCCGACACCGCGGGCGCGGAGAGGTCCACGCGCTCGGCGATATCGCTGTACGGGCGCCGCGCGTCGGCCAGCAGCAACCGGATGATCTCCCGGTCCGTCTCGTCGAGCGTTCGCATGGGCGAGCGTTCACCCGGCGCGGGCAAAAGGCGTCCGGGAGGGGCGGGCGGTCGCGGGACCCGGTCGGCGTCGGGAACACGGGACGGTGGCGGGGAAACCGGTCGGCGTCGGGGGCGACGGAAAGGCAGTTGTGCCCGGGACGCGAACGGGCGCCCATGACGACGATAGACGTCGACGGGATGTCGTGTACCGGCTGCGAGGACAACGTGACCGACGCGCTCGGCGAGCTGCCGGGCGTCGAGTCCGCGAGCGCGGACCACGAGGCGGGCACCGCGACCGTCGAGGGCGACGTGGACGTAGACGCGGTCGTGGCCGCCATCGAGGACGCCGGCTACGAGGCGTCGGCGTAGGAGACCCGACGTGCGGACGGAGCACCGCACACCCCGAACCGCCGACTTTTTTCGCCCGAGCGCGCTCGCCGAGACATGGACAGCGTACTCGTCACCGGGGGCGCGGGCGGCGTCGGCGCGTGGACGGTCGACGCGCTCGCCGACGCGGGCCGCGAGGTCGTCGCCGTCGACCGCGAAGCGCCGCCGACTGAGGAGCGCCGGGACGGCGTCGACTACGTGGCGGCGGACCTCACCGACTACGGCGAGACGCGACAGGTGGTCGACGCGGCCGCGCCCGACGCGGTCGTCCACCTCGCCGCGATCCCGCACCCCGAGGACCACGCCGGGTCGCGCGTGTTCGCGAACAACGTCGAGAGCGCGTACAACGTCTTCGACGCCGCCGGGGCCGCGGGCGCGCGGATCGTCTGGGCGTCGAGCGAGAGCTGCTACGGCACCGTCTTCGCGGCGGACGACTGGCTGCCCGACCGGCTCCCGATCGACGAGGAGACGCCGACCCGGCCCGAGGACCCGTACGGCCTCTCAAAGGTCGTCGGCGAGGAGGTGGCCGCCGCGGCGGCCCGCCGACACGGCGTCCCCGCCGTCTCGCTGCGCCTCTCGTGGGTCACGTTCCCGGGCGACGAGCGGCGCCGCGAGGCGCGCGAGACGTTCGACCCCGCGACCGCGGCTCCGAGCGGGAACTGCTGGTCGTACGTCGACGTGCGCGACGTGGTCGCGGCGGTCGAGGCCGCGATCGACCCCGAAACAGCGGTCGACGGCCACGAGGCGGTGCTGATCGTCGCCGCGGAGAACTTCCTCGGTCGCGACACCGCGGCGACGATCGAGGCGGTCCGCGGCGAACTCCCCGCGGAGTGCGACCTCGACGGCGACGAGTCGATTTTCGACTGCTCGAAGGCGAAGCGCCTGCTCGGGTGGGAACCGGACCACTCGTGGCGCGACGGCGCAGAGCGGGGAGCGGAACGCGACGACGGGTGATCGAGGCGGGGGGATCGCGGTCGAGCCGGGGTGTTCGGGGGACGTCAGGCTCAGTCGTCGGCCGGGTCTTCCGAGTCGGCCGCGTCACCCGGCGAGTCGCCGTCCTCGGCGGGCGCCGCGCCGGCCGCGGTCGAGTCCGCACCCTCGGTCATGGCCGTCATCGAGTCGGCGGCGCCGACCGCTCCCGCGTCGTCGACCGTCTCCTCATCGCCGATCGCTCCCTCACCGCCGACCGTGTCCTCGTCGGCAGTGTCACCGTCCTCGACCGTCGGCTCGGGCGGGCGATAGGTATAGACGAACTCCCCGGCGACGGCGTGGAACGCGCCGGTCTCGGGGTCCTCCACGACGCCGGTGTCGTTGTCGATCGCGAAGTCGACGAGGTCGCGGAGCGACCCCGCCTCGGCGGTCGGACGCTCGTGGACCGACGCGGGGAGGCGGAACGTCGTGATCCACTCCGCGAACTCGGAGCGGTCGTCGCGGTACGAGAGGTACGCGCGCTCCGCGGGCGTGAGCGCGAGGTCGAACTCCCGCGTCGCGTACGCGGTGCCGCCGGCGCCGACGAGCCCCGCGAGCAGGAGGAGGGGACCCCCGAGCGACCGGAGCACGCCGTACTCCCGCTCGACGCTCACCGACTCGGTCCGCTCGGTTGTGTCGGACCGGACGCCGGGCTCGGAGACGGAGTAGGTGTCGCCCCCGTGCGTGACCGTCATGTCGAGCGTCTGCGTCGACGCGGTCGGAACCCCGCCGATCGACCCGTCGACGGCCACCTCGGTCGTGACGAACGTCTCCGTCTCCCCCGGCGAGGCGCCGAGCTGCTCTTCGATCGACGCCACGCGCCCGTCGATCGCGGTGCTGTTGAGTTCGAAGGAGGCGTCCACCGTCTCGCCGGGCGCGACGTTGGCGGCCGTCTCCGACGCGATCGGTTCCGTCTCGCGCCAGTAGACGGTCCCCTCATCGCCGACGTTGCGGATGACGAGCGCGGAGTCGAGCTGGACGGTGACGTTCTCCGCGGTCGACGCCGCGTAGCTCGTCGTCACGTTCACGTCGAGCTCGGGCGCGATCCGCGTGAAGTACGTGTCGCGGCCGTCCAGCACCGCGCCGGTCTCGAAGACGGTGTTCGGCTCCGTCACGGTCGCGCTGTGGCGGTACTCGCTTTCGACGGTCAGCGAGGAGACCGTCCGGCGCTCCGTCTCCGTGCCGGGGTCGACGTGCGTCGTGTACACGAGCCCCGCGCCGGCCGCGGCGAGGAGGAGGCAGACCGCGAGGATCGCGGCGGACTGTGCGTTCAGCACGGCGCGGAGTCTGAGTCGACGTTCGTTTGGTTCTGAAGACATGTGTTACCTGTAGAGCTCGCGGAGGAGTCGCTTGTAGAGCGGGGGGCGCTCGCGGGAGTCGCGAGACCGGATCCGCGCGGGCTCGCCGCGTAAGAGCAGGAGGCCGACGCCGACGATACCGCCGCCGAGCAGCCCGTTTATTTCGACGAGCGGCGCCCAGGGGTGGACGCCGTACAGCTCGTCGACGATGCCGGGCGGCAGCACGGCGAGGTAGCGGTGTTCGACGACGAACAGCCGATAGTATCCCGTCTCGTCGGGCGCGGACAGCGTCACCGTCGTCGAGGCCTCGCCGCGACTGGCGACCGAGAGCCGCTCCGGCTCGACGTCGACGCCCGGGCTCGCCGGCGTGACGTACGCGTACACGGGGACGAGCCCCGCGTTGGGGACGACGTACTCGATCTCTTGGCTCGTGCCGCGCTCGATGACGGTCGGGTTCTCGGACTCGAACTCGGCGCTCACGACGCCGTACTCCTGCGTGCCGGCCGGGAGGACCATCGCCGCCGTCGCGGTGGCCACCAGCACCAGCGCCAGCGCGCCGAGGATCGCCAGCACGGAGGTGCCGTCGTCGCGCGACCGGTCGCGCGAGTCGCGGTCGCGCGAGTCGCGGTCGCGCGAGCCGGCGTTGAGATACCAGTCGACCGCGTAGGCGACGAGCGACAGCCCAAAGATGATGTACGCGAGCCCCTGCGTTCCCTGGAACGAACGGACGCCGAACGTCACCGCGAGCCACGTCTGGACGGACTGTAACGCGGACTGGAACCCCATAGCGACGGTCCCGAGGTGCGGGATCACGACGACGCTGCCGCCGATCTGGAGCGCCTTCGCTACCACGTCCGCGTCCTGAACGACCGGCTCGCCGCCGTCCTGATCGGTGAACGGGTTGTTGTCTCCCCGAGTGATGTAGCCCCGCTCGGCCTCCTCGACGACCCGGTGGGTCGTCAGCCCGCCGCCCTGGATCTCCTGTGCCTCGAACGTCACCACGTCGCCCGGCCCGATCCCGCCCGCGAGCTGTGCCGGGATCGCCACGAACCCGTCGCCGGGAGCCAGCGTCGGCTGCATGCTCCCGGTCTCGACGTAGCTGAGGAGGACCGGTTGGCCGAGGAGCTGTCCGACGACCAGCGAGACGACGACCAGCACCGCGGCCGCTTGGAGCGCGACGGACAGCGTTCGTTTGAGTGACATGGTGTCGAACTCGGCTCGGAGACGGACTCGGGGCGGCGACCGCCGCGAGGCGGTACCTGTCGCGCGGCCGTCAGGTAGTCGTCGATCGCTGAACGGCGGCGTGTCCTTATAACTTCGTGGGTGGCGGCGAACCGGATCGGGCGGCCGCCGTCGGCCCTACTCGTCGAAGGCGCCGGCGGCGAGCAGCGCGAACGGGCCGATGAACCCGAGGCAGAACCCGAGCAGGTGGACATACAGGTTCACGACGCTCCCGCCACCCGAGGGGTCGGACGGGAAGCCGACAACGGGGTAGCCGACGGCCACCAGCCCGCCGACGACCAGCAGTTCCCCGTAGCCGGGACGCGACGCGACGGCGGCCGCGTGCGTCCGGACCGCGGGCGGGAACCGGACCTCGCTGCTGGCCGCGTACAGCACCGCGAGGAGCGCGCCCGCGACGCCGATCGCCAGCCCCGCGACCCCGATGCCCGTCGTCGAGACCGGCAGCGCGAGGAGCGCGATCCACCCGACGAGCGCGAAGAAGACCGCCGGCAGCGCGCGCAGCGAGGCCGCAGGCGCGAAGTGTTCGCGGGCGTAGCAGTACCACAGGATCGGGAGCAGTCCGGCGAGCGCCATGTTGATCCCGGAGAAGCCGAAGCCGATCGCGTCCCGCGGGACGGCGAGGTTCAGCGCGGACAGCGCGAACGGGAAGGCGCCGAGGTACGTCGCGAGCGACGTGAAGAAGAGCCGCCGTCGCCCGCCAAGGACGGCGAGCGCGTAGCCGACGCCGGCGAGGAGCCCGTATCCGACGAGGTTCCCGAGGAGGTGATCGGTTCCGAGGTGGACGTAGTGCGCCGCGAACGCCGACGGCACCGTCGGGTCCGCGTACGCGAACGCGAGCGAGCGGCGGGTCGCCTCCGGCAGCGCGAAGACCGCGAGCAGGACCGCGGGCACCGCGAGCAGGACGAGCAGGTCGGTCGCGCGGACGCCGGCGAGCATCTCCTGACTGAACGTGCGGTCCGGCCGACTACCGTCGACGGAGCGATCCGACGGGCCGCCGTCGACGGAGCGATCGCG
Source organism: Halorubrum sp. C191 (assembly GCF_002727095.1). Classification (NCBI taxonomy): domain Archaea; kingdom Methanobacteriati; phylum Methanobacteriota; class Halobacteria; order Halobacteriales; family Haloferacaceae; genus Halorubrum; species Halorubrum sp. C191. Next base: position 77,515 of record NZ_NHNZ01000111.1, read on the forward strand.
CTCGTCGGTCGCAGACGTGCTCACGGCCCGTGGGTCGTCGACCAGCGGTTAAGACCTGTCGGCGCGCGCCCCGGATGCGACCCGGGGCTCACGACCGCGGCATCCGGCGGAACAGCGCGAGTCCGGCCACCGCGAGGGCGAGCGCGGCCAGCAGCCCGCCGAGTTCGACGAACTCGATCCCCCCGGGTTCCTCGGTCGGCCCGGCCTCGGTGTCGGCGGCGCTACTCGCCGCATCGGAGCCGCTCGCCGTCTCGGCGCTCTCCCCGTCGCCGCCAGTCGCCTCGGAGTTACTCCCCTCACCGCCCGCCGGGTCGCCGCCGGGGTCGCCGACGAGCAGGGTCCCGGCGGGGGTCCCGCCGACCGCGAGGTCGTACGCGCCGGCGGCCGAGACCGTCTCGTCGAACGAGAGCGTCGCCGTCTCGTTGGGCGCCAGCGCGACCGTCTCGCTCGCGACCGAGTTACCGTCGACGGTCAGCGTCACCGCGCGCTCGCCCGCCGCGCCGCCCCCGTTCCGCACGGTCGCCCGGACGGTGACGTTCTCGCCGGGGTCGATCGCCTCGGGCGAGACGGTCGCCGCGGTCACGTCGAACCGGGGCTCGCGCGTCGCGACCGCGAACGTCGAGAACTCGGTCGTCGTCGCGCGGAAGTGGACGCGGTCCTCGGGGAGCCCCAGGATATCGACGACCGCCTCGTCGACGACCTCGACCGACACCGCCTCCCAGTCGCCCGCGTCCGTCTGCCGGTAGAGCGTCACGTCCGCGGGGTCGGTCCCGGTCGCGTTGAGATACGCCGGATCCGCGCTGAACCGGATTGTCATCGCGTCGACCGCGTCGGGCGCGAACTCGTGCGCGAGCGAGAGGTACCCGACCGGACGGGGACGCGTGGGCGCGGTCAGCGCGCTCCCGTTCGCGAAGGGGACCGGGCTCCCCGCTGCGTTCAGCTCGACGCGCTCGTTCCGGACGCCCGCCAGGTCGATCCCCTCCAGCGTGACGTTGTCGCGGTCGATGGGCATCCCGTCGGCCCGGAACCGGACCTCCGCACCGGACTCGACGCCGCTCGCGACGAACTCGCGGCGGTCCGCGCTCGGCGAGGCGACCGTCTTTGTCAGGCCCCCGTCGCCGGTCCCCGGAGTCGACGCGCCCGTCACGGTCGCGTCCACTTCCTCGGGCTCCGCGATCTTCGCCTCGATCGAGAACTCGTCGGCGCCCAGCTGCGCCCCGGCGGCCGTCCCGCGCGTGTCGAGTTCGAGCCCGACCGTGACGGTCTCGTTCGGCGCGAGCGTGACGTTGTTCGCCTCGCCTTCGATCGAGTCGCCGCCGGCGACGAAGGTGACGTTCTCGCTCGCGTACTCGATCCACACGTGCGCGTACTCGTCGGCCGTGTACGTGATCGTGAACACGTTGTCGATCCTTCCGGTCGTGTCGACGTTCACGCCCTCGAAGGAGGGATCCTCGATGTTCGGATTTGACGCCGAGACGTCGATCGCGATCTCGTCGTCGTTCAGGTAGGCGTACCGCCCGTTCGGGCCGTCGGCCGGTTGGACCGCGAGGTCGCCGTCGGCGACGGTGTCCGCGTCGCCGTCGATCACCGCCGCACCCGTGGCGAAGGCTAAGGAGCCTGCGGCTACGAGGAGGAGGGCGAGGGTCAGGGTGCGGCGGGTGGCGGTCATCGGTGAATGTATTAACTTTATAACTCAAGTGTCTTGATAACGCGGTGCTTGAAATTACTGAAGGGGTTGCTTGTAGCGGGACATCTACCAGACAAACGTTGGGGTGGTCGCTAAGGAAATGAACTATGAGAAATGATCACCGTCCGACTCTTCATCGGTTCCAAGTACATCGCCAGCAAGCTGGTTTAGTATTAAATCGGGTCCATGCCAATCTCGGGACCTACATTAACCGGTTCGAGTCATAGAGTGCTGTGCTGGACGTCGCTGGGATCGATTGAGACGGGTGTAGCTAGACGATGAATACTCTCGGAGGCAGTCACACCGATCCAAACACACTGTGGGCACATCTTGGTGTGGGGGTGAATTATCTCTGAAGGGACCTCAGGAACACTCGGCCTACACTACCTCCGATATATATTTGAAAACAGTGGCAAATCGGATGAAAAATTACAGCTCAGGGGGATTACTGGGTGAGACAGGCGATGGCTCAGAAACTGGATCTGCGTGAATATCTAAAGAAAGATCATAATCAATTATTTTCGCGTCGTCAGCCTCGATGAGCAACCCTGCCGAGAAGCTCTCACCCGGCGTGAGTTCAGTTGCGTTGTCCTCTTTATTTAGGAGTGTCTGTCGATCGCTGTCGATAAGCAGGAGTCGTTCGAACCCGCTTGGAAGCGTCGGCGCATCGCTGTATACCTCAACAGGATCCTCGCTGCGATTCTCAATTGTAGCAAGATCGTGGAAAGTGTACGTCGAGTTTGGTGCGATACCTTCTCCTTTCGGGCCACCAAGGTCTGCTCGCTTTTTTAGTCCGGGGATATAGAATTCTGTAGGCCCACTCGCCGTCGTGGCCCGAAGAAATTCTGACTTGGCGTCAATCATCAGGTAGGCATCATCATCGTCGGTAACCTGAATAGAGACTTGGCGTTCCGCCGAGACACTCGTGAATGCGCCAGTACCGACGGTACCGGATACTCCAGCTACCCCGGCAAGCGCCGCCAACAAGCTACGTCGTTTCATATTAGATTATTTGGAAGACCCACTACCGGCGTCGAACCGTTGTGGGAATGTGTAGTCGCTGTTTAGGTGTCCGGATTATCACGCGAGATGTCCGGGTCAGCAGCTGCGACGGTGATCCGTTTGCCGCCGCCACCGCCCAGACCCTTACCGTCTACGATGAGATCAAAATCAACGGTCAGACTCTGACCTGGGTTAATGATCTGGTTGTTACTGGTGGGATCGGAGCTACCGTTGCTCTCGAAGTCCAGGTCCACGCGGCCCCCGGAGTCAATCACCATGTTTCCATTCCCGCCGTTGAACGGGAGTCCTGTGCCATTTCCGGTGGTGCCTTCGGCGTAGACGTAGCCACTGAGATTGTTGAAGTCGAACAGGTGGTTGTCTCGGTTGGCAGAACTCACGCTATTCGCGTATACGTCACTCTTTTCGGTTCCGACACCGACATACACCGGATCTTCGCCCCTTTGACGACTTCGAACAGGTCAAGGAACGTCGTCCGTGAATTGGGGTTCAGGCCTTCTGCGTTCGTCGCACCCTTTACATCAGAACTCGCGAAGTCCAACTTCAACTGTCCCCCTTCCTGGTATGCTCGCTGATCAGTCGGATTCAGTCCGAGGAACGAGTTCTCGTCGGTGGCGACAGCAACTGAAACGGAACGTTCTGCGCTAACACTACTTAACGCGCCCGTACCCACTGCAGCCGCGCTACCTGAAGCCAATGCGCCCAGTCCGGCGAGGAACTTGCGTCGGTTTGCCATAGTTGTGTAACCTCGTTGTGTCCGCACGCGACCCGCGGGCCGCCGACGCGAGACATCCCGCGTCACCCGGGGTCGCTCTACTTTACCCATAGGGCCTATCCCATATCGTTATGAATTTCCAGAAACACTTCCGGGCGGGACTGAAGCCCCGCCCGCTCCGTTCCGACCCCGCCTGAACCCCGGTTCGATCGGTTCAGGCCGGTCCTGAGACCCCGTTCAAGCCCGGCCTGAAGCGGCGATCGTCGCCCGTGTAACGAGGGTGGTAGTTACTGAAGCCTGATAATATCGGCTAGAGAGCCCGCGAATAGAATCCGTATTACGCCACGTATCTGCTTCTTAGACCGTCAAAAGCCGACTTACGCGTTCGTGTTGACCCACGAGTGAACGACGAGAAAGTTTAGCAGATTATCATAACCACGGGATTTATGTTGGCGTGTTTATATGTGTCAGACAGAAATGGCGTCGGTACAGCGGCCGGACGGTCGGGGGGCAGAACCGACGACTGAGGTGTCAGAAGACGACCTGTTCGACGTGTTGGCGAACCAGCGCCGGCGGTTCGCGGTCCATCTGCTGAAGCGGGAGGAGGCGGAGAAACTCGAGATCGGCGACATGGCCGAGCAGATCGCGGCGTGGGAGAACGGGACCGACATGGCGGAGATCACGGGCGACGAGCGCAAGCGCGTGTACACCGCCCTCCAGCAGTCCCACCTGCCGAAGATGGACGACGCGGGCGTCGTCGAGTTCAACAAGGACCGGGGGATCGTCGAGCCGACGCCCGCGCTTCAGAACGTCGACCTGTACATGGACGTGGTCGAGGGGAAGGAGATCCCGTGGAGCGACTACTATCTCGGGCTCTCGGGCGTCGCCGCCGCGCTCGCCGGCGCGGTGTGGCTCGGCGCGTGGCCGTTCACACTCCTGCCCGAGATGGCGTGGACGGTCGCCATCGTCGTCGCGTTCGCGTTCTCCGCGATCACGCACAAGTACTACACCGCGGAGATGAAGGTCGGCGAACCCGAGGAACCCCCGGAACTGACGTAGGGCGCAGCGGTTCAGGCGGTGCCTTCTGCGGTTCCGGCGCCGCATAACTTAGGGTCGAAACGGGCTATAAATGACAAACGAAGCGTGACGACACCCTCAATATGAAACGACGAACCCTCATCCTGCTGCTCGGCGGCGCGAGCTCCGGGGCGATGAGCGTCGGGACCGGCGCGTTCAGTAGCGTCTCGGCCGAGCGGGAGGTGTCGGTGAACGTCGTGGAGGACGAGAACGCGTATCTCGGAGTCGCGGTTGACGAGAAGGCAAACGCAGTTCAGATCAAAAACCAGTTCGCCGATCACCTCGACCTGACGGTGGCGCTGAACTCGGCGGACGGCGTGATCGACGAGATCGAGGCCGAGGGGCCGATAACGTTCGTAGACGAGACGAGCCGAGAGAGAGATATCGACGTAGACGACGAGAGCGGTCAGGGTAAACTCGGCCCCGGAAACGAGGCGCACGTGCGGATCGATTTCGGCGAGGCGGGCGAGGGGTCGTTCGTCCTGACGTTCACGGGCGAGGCCGGTGGCGCGAGTGTCGACAAGACCCGAGAGTTCACATTTCGACCGAGGGACGTCACCGGGCAGGTCACGAAGATCAAGTTCCCGGGCAACGACAAGCTGCGGATACTCACGGGAGACAGCAACGGTAACAGCGGCATCGACGGTGTCGCGAGGGTGAAGTTGTACAGTGAGGACGACAACGGTACCGTGACGTCCAGCGATGAGTTCGAGTACGTTCCGGTGAACACGAACCTCAGGGTCGGTGACTTCGCCGGTGAGAGAACTGGATCGATCGCCGGTATCGAAGTCGAGGGCATTGACGGCGTCTTCGAGAAGCCGGACAGCCCGGGCAACGGCTCAGGGAGCACGGTCGATAAAGACGACACTGTAACCGATCCGTTCGACGAATAGTTTCGCCTGACCGAGTCCGTATATTAAACGCGTAAGCGGTGGCTGTGCGGCCGTTCGTCGATTTTATTGTCGGTGCCCGGCAAACCTGTGAATACATCGTACACATAGCAAACAACATGCCCACAATCTCTACTCGCGTCCCCGAGGACCTCGAAGCCGAACTCGAGGAATACCTCGAATCGGAACGCCTCGACCGGAGCACGGCGGTCCGGAAGCTCCTCTCCGAGGGGCTCGAAGCGTGGCGGACCGAACGCGCGCTGGAACGGTTCGCAGACGGCGAAGTCTCGCTCACGAAGGGCGGCGAACTCGCGGACCTGTCGGTCTGGGAGTTCGCGCGACTCGTCGAGGAGTCCGACCGCCCGTGGGTTTCGGACGACCACCTCGAAGCCGACCTCGACGACCTGTGAGCTGGGTCTTCGACGCGACCCCACTAACCTCTCTCGCGAAAGTCGAGCGACTCGGGGTCGTGGAGACCCCCTTGGAACCCCGACTCGTCCTCGAACGGGTGACCACGAGGCCGTAACCGAGGGGATCGAAGCGGGCTACGACGACACGCAACGGATCGAGCGGGCTGCCGAGGACGGAGGCCTCAACGTCGTCGAGGTCGACTTCGACGACTCGCCGGTCGCGACTCGATTGGGTCGCCATCCCGGACTGAGCGACGCGGACGTGGCGGTCCTCACCTGCGCGGACGCACGCGACGCGGTGGCCGTGATGGACGAGTCCGCCGAGCGCTCCGCGGCCGAAGTGGAGGGCGTCGAGACGCGCGGGACCGCGTACCTCGTCCTCGCGGCCGTGAAAGACGGGCAGCTGTCGAAAGCGGAGGGGTGTGACGCAATCGACGCGATGATCGACCACGGCTGGTACGTCGCGCCGGACGTGTACACGAGGGTCGTCGGGAAGCTGGAGTCGTTCGAGTAACGACTAGTACGGCTCGTGAGAGAGTCCTCGGTATGGCATCGCCGCTCCCGTTATCAGAGGAAGAAAAGGAACGAATGCGGCGCGGCCGAGTCAGTTCCGGGGTCGCGACCGACGAGGCGGACATCGACGAGATACTCTACGGCTGAGCTCGGGCGTCGATCTACTCCTCGCTGTTATTTTCCTCGTCGGGCTCACCTTCGGCCCGCAACGTCTCGTCCGCGAACTCCCGGACTCGCTTCTTCTCCTCGACGCTCACGTCGGCCGCCTGCGCGCTCTCGATATGGCCGTTCACGACCGCGTTCTGCTGTGGCCCCCACACCTGCGGCGGCTGCGTTTTGATGTACTCGGCCCACCGGATCACCTGCTCGTAGCGGGGCGGCCGCTCGGGACCGCCGTCGGCATCGGACGAGCCCTCCTCAGGCGTTCGTGAGTCGCTCATAGCGGTTTCCGACGTCGAGTCGTTCGACCTATCTTCCGAGGCGGTCGCGGGAAAGCGTTTCCGGGAGGATCAGAACAGCCCGGGCACGAGGACGTAGCTCAGGAGCATTCCGAACAGCCCGGCGAACAGCGCGAACAGGGCCATCGGGACGATCGCCTTCCGGAGCAGGTCGCCCTCGCGGCCGGTGATGCCGACGACGCCGCAGATCGCGGCGACGTTCAGCACCGAGACCATGTTGCCGAGGCCGCCGCCGACGTTCTGGAGGCTGACGGCGATCGTCCGGGAGAGTTCGACCGTCTCGGCGGCGTTGTACTGGAGCACGCTGAACAGGATGTTCGAGGAGGTGTTGCTCCCGGTCATGAAGGAGCCGATGGCGCCGATCCACGGCGAGATCATCGGGAGCAGGCCGCCCGCGCCGATCGCGAGCGCGCGGCTGAGCGCCTCCATCATGCCGAGGAGGCCCGCGGTGTTCGTCTGCGACTGGATCATCACCTGCGTCATCGACACCGCGATGATCAGCGTGAGCGCGGCGGGCGCGACCTGCTCCGCAGAGCGCCGCCACGCCGCACCCATCTCGTCGATGTCCATCTTGTGGATGAGGCCCGTGAGGACGGCGATCGGGATGAACGGCATCGTGCCCGGGAGGTAGAGGTACTGGAGCGTGTACCCGAGCTCGGTGCCGAGGATCGAGTCGATGCCGACGGTGAAGCTCTGGATCCACGGGAGCACGGCGGTGCCGGCGACCGTGAGGTCGGGCCACCGCGTGGCGAGCAGCGCGAGCGCGACGAGGAGGTACGGCGTCCACGCCAGCAGCACCGACATCTCTTTTTGTGGCTGGTCGCGGGAGATCTCGTCGAGTTCGAGGCCGCCGAGCCAGGTGTCGCTCCACTGCGAGTCGGTCGGGAAGTCCCACTCGCGGTCGGGGATGAGGATATTGTTGTTCGCGAGCAGGAGCCCCACGCCGAGGACGACGAACCCGGCCGCGATGTCGGGGAGCGCGGGCCCGACGAACCACGCGACCACCAGCTGCGTCCCGCCGGTGACGACGCCGAGGAGGAGCGCGAACGGAGCGATGGGGAGCGTGTCGCGGACGGCGCCGCCGACGCTCCGGCCGCCGTCGGCGTCACCGAACCAGTACGTCAGGAAGAACACGCCGAGCAGCCCCCAGAACACGTACGTCACGCCCGTGACGATGCCGGACCACGCGGAGACCATCGAGAGGAACTCGGAGACCCCCATCGAGCCGGAGAGCGCCGGGTCGATGACGGCGCCGGTGCCGCCGATGACGGGGGTCCCCGCGGCGCCGAACGGCGGGTTCGGCGCGTTGAAGAACAGCCCGAACACCGCGGCGGCCAGCGGCGGGAAGCCGAGGCCGATAAACAGCGGCGCGGCGAGCGCCCCGGGCGTCCCGAACCCGGCGGCGCCCTCGATGATCGTCATGAAGCCGAGCCCGATGAGCAGGACTTGGATGCGTCTGTCCTCTTCGATCTGTCCGAAGTACCACCTGATAGTGGCGATGGCGCCGCTCCCCTCGAGGTAGTTCATCAGGAGGATGGCGCCGAAGACGATCAGGATGATGTCGACCGCCTGGAACGCACCGTAGACGGCCGACGCGGCCAGCCAGTCGATCTCCATGCCCCAGTAGGTGAGTCCGATCCCCCCGGCGAGCAGCCACCCGACCCCCATCGCGCGGGCGGCGGACCACCTGAGTCCGGCGAGCAGGACGAACGCGACGCCGATCGGAATGACGCCGACGAACGCCAGTGAGAGTACGTTTGTCATGAGTATGTCTTTCGACCGTGTTTGGGCGTCTCACAACGATCCATATGTAACTTTCTTTTTTGACGATATTACTGGCGAGGAGTTGGGTACTGGCCGGGCGTCCGATGAGAAAGATACGTTATGTATCCCGTTAGGAAACTGCGTATAGGGAAACACCCATTAGGCTGTTACAGCAACCACGGCGTATGTCAGTCGAGTCAATCGCGACCTTCGAGTCGTCGCTCGACGAGGTCGGCGTCGAGTGCGTCCGGACGACCGCCGACGGGTTCGAGTCGGCGCTGGCGCCGCTGCTCGACGACCCGGCGGTCGGCGCGCCGCTCCCGTTCGACGGGGTCTCGCTCCCGGACGCGGTGAACACCGACCCGACCGTCGCCGAGCTCGAAGCCGCGGCGACGGGCGTCACCGCCGCCGGATACGGCATCGCCGACTACGGCTCCGTGGTGATTCAGGGCGGGGCCGCCGGCGAGGAGCCGGTGAGCCTGTACGCAGACGAGCACGTCGCGGTCGTCGCCGCGGACGACGTCCTGCCGGACATGGACGCCGCGTTCGACCGCCTCGCCGCGGACGTCCGCGACGGCGCGGGGCAGTCGATCATCGCGACCGGACCGAGCGCCACCGCGGACATGGGCGCACTCGTGAAGGGGGCGCACGGGCCGATGGACGTGACCGTCGTGCTGGTGGAGGACAGGTAGATGAGCGCCGAGAACCGACGGCGGAAGGCCGAACACATCCGCCACATCCTCGACACCGAGGGCGACAGCGTCCAGCAGAACACGCGCGTGTTCAACGAGGGACGCTACGAGTCGACCGGCGACCTCGACGACTACGAGCGGCTGAAAGACGAGGCGCGGGCGATCAAGGAGGACGCGATCGAGCGGCTGCCGGAGCTCATCGACGAGGTGACCGAGGCCGTCGAGGCCAACGGCGGCACGGTGTACCTCGCCGACGACGCCGCGGACGCGAACCGCTACATCACGGAGGTCGTCGACGGCCGCACAGCCGTGAAGTCGAAGTCGATGACCAGCGAGGAGATCGAGGTGAACGAGGCCCTCGAGGCGGACGGCGCCGACGTGTGGGAGACCGACCTCGCCGAGTTCGTCCTCCAGATCGCCGACGAGGCCCCGTCGCACATCGTCGCCCCGGCCATCCACAAGTCGCGGGAGGAGATCGCCGCGCTGTTCGACGCGGTGTTCGAGCCCGAGGACCCCCCGGAGACCGCCGAGGAGCTGACCCGGTTCGCCCGCGAACACCTCGGCGAGAAGATCCGCGACGCCGACGTCGGGATGACGGGCGCGAACTTCGTCACCGCCGACACCGGGACGCTCGCGCTGGTGACGAGCGAGGGCAACGCCCGGAAGTGCGTTCAGGCGACCGACACCCACGTCGCGGTCGCGGGCGTCGAGAAGGTGATCCCCAGCGTCGAGGACCTCCAGCCGTTCGTGGAGCTCATCGGTCGGTCGGGGACCGGCCAGGACATCACCTCCTACGTCTCGCTTCTCACCCCGCCGACCGACTCCCCGACGTTCGGCGACAAGGCGCTCGGCTCCGGCGACGAGCGCGACTTCCATCTCGTGTTAATCGACAACGGCCGGATGGAGATGCGCGACGACGACCAGCTCCGGGAGACGCTGTACTGCATCCGGTGTTCGGCGTGCGCGAACTCCTGTGCGAACTTCCAGCACGTGGGCGGCCACGCCTTCGGCGGCGAGACGTACTCCGGCGGAATCGCGACCGGCTGGGAGGCGGGCGTCCACGGCGAGGAGAGCGCCGCCGAGTTCAACGACCTCTGTACGGGGTGTAGCCGGTGCGTGAACCAGTGTCCGGTGAAGATCGACATCCCGTGGATCAACACCGTCGTCCGCGACCGGATCAACCGCGGGACGGACGGCGACCTCGACTTCCTCGTCGAGGGGCTCACGCCGGACGCGGATCCGGGCGGGATCGACCTCCAGAAGCGCCTGTTCGGGAACTTCGACACGCTGGCGAAGCTCGGGTCGGCGTTCGCGCCGCTGTCGAACTGGGTCGCGGAGGCCGGGCCCGCCCGATCGGTGCTGGAACGGACGCTCGGCGTCGACAGCCGCCGCGAGCTCCCGCGGTTCGAGCGCGAGTCGCTCGTCGACTGGTTCGCGGACCGGGGCTCGCGGGTCGACCCCGACGCCGCTCGCGAGCGCGTGACGCTGTACCCCGACGCGTACACCAACTACGTGCGCACCGAGCGGGGGAAGGCGGCCGTCCGGGTCCTCGAGTCGCTCGGCGTCCACGTCGACGTGCCGGCGGCCGGCGAGAGCGGACGCGCGCCGCTCTCGCAGGGGATGGTCGCGACCGCGCGGTCGAACGCCGAGGCCGTGTACGAGTCGCTCGCGCCGGCCGTCGCGGCGGGCCGGGACGTCGTCGTCATCGAGCCCTCCGACCTCGCGATGTTCCACCGCGAGTACGGTCGGCTCCTCCCGACGGAGGAACACGAGGCGCTGAAGGAGCGCAGCTACGAGGTGATGGAGTACGTGTACGGCCTGCTGGAGAACGGCGCCGACCTCGGCGCGCTCCCCGACGGCGACGGCGAACGGATCGCCTACCACAGCCACTGCCAGCAGCGCACGCTGGACCTGGAGCCGTACACGACGGCGGTCCTCGACGACGCGGGGTTCGACGTGGTGACCTCCGACGTGGAGTGTTGCGGAATGGCCGGCAGTTTCGGCTACAAGTCCGAGTACTACGACCTCAGCGTCGACGTCGGCGAGACGCTCGCGGACCAGTTCACGACGGACGAGACCGCGGACCGGACGGTGGTCGCCAGCGGCACGTCCTGTCTCGAACAGCTCGACGCCCTGCTCACGCGGCGGCCCGCGCATCCGGTCCGGCTCCTCGACGCGCGGCGTGACCGTCGCTGACGCGCCCGCTCCGGGCGCGTCGCTCCGCGAGTCGGGGCCGTCGAGTTCAGGTGGGCTTATATGTTCCCCGGTCGGATCCGGGACTATGGACGACCACTCGCACGAGCCCGACCCGGACAAGCGCGTGACCGCACCGATGCAGGAATTCGGGAGCCGCGAGGTCGGCGTCGGCGCGGCCGTCACGCTGGTCGGCCTGCTGATCGCGTACGCCGTCCCGTTCCTCGCGACCTTCTGAACGCCGTCGCTCGTCGCGTTTTTCCGTAGTCGTTCGGCCGCCGGCAGGACTCGCCTAGCGCGGGTACCAGGCGAGCGGGTGGTCCGCGGTGAGTTCGAGGGAGACGGGCTCGTCGAGGTCGAACTCCTCGACGTGGTTGTGGAGGCAGTGGACCGCCTCGCCGGAGTCGAGTTCGACCCGGTAGACGAAGGAGGGCCCGACGTACTGCCGCGAGGTGACGACGCCGTCGGCGAGTTCGGAGGTCGCGGGGGTCGCGCGGAGGTCGTCCGGGCGCACGAGCACGTCGACCGGCGCGCCGTCGTAGACGGTGTCGTATCCCTCCAGCGTCACGGCGTCGAACCGGCCGATGCCGGTGTCGACCTTCCCGTCGCGGAGCTCTCCTTCGAGGAACGACGCCCGCCCGAGGAAGGAGGCGACGAACTTCGACTCGGGGCGCTCGAAGACGGACTCGGGGCGGCCGACCTGCTCGATCCGGCCGTCGCTCATCACCGCGACGCGGTCGGAGATGGAGAGCGCTTCCTCCTGGTCGTGCGTGACCGAGACGGCGGTGACGCCCGCCTCCTTCAGGATGCGGCGGACCTCCTCGCGCATCTCGACGCGGAGGCGCACGTCGAGGTTCGAGAAGGGCTCGTCGAGGAGGAGTACCTCGGGCTCGGGGGCGAGCGAACGCGCGAGCGCGACGCGCTGCTTCTGCCCGCCGGAGAGCTGGTCGGGCGTCTTCTCGCCATGGTCGGTCATCTCGACCAGTTCGAGCAGCTCGTCGACGCGCGCCTCGCTCTCGGCGGCGTCGGCGTCGGTCAGCCCGAACGCGATGTTCTCGCGGACGGTGAGGTGGGGGAACAGCGCGAAGTTCTGGAAGACGATGCCCACGTCGCGCCGCTCCGGCGGGACGAACGACCCGTCGCCGGCGACGACCTCGTCGCCGAGGGTGATTTGCCCCTCAGTCGGCTCTTCGAGGCCGGCGATGGTGCGCAGCGTCGTCGTCTTGCCGCACCCGGAGGGGCCGAGGAACGTCAGCAGTTCCCCGGACCGCACGTCGAGCGAGACGTCGTCGACGGCGGTCTCGGGGCCGAACGCCTTCGTGACCTCGGACAGCGACAGGACGGGGTCCGCGGCGGCGGTCGCCCCGTCGTCGGCGGCGGCGCTCGCCCGGTGGTCGGTCGCGGAGTCGTCCGATCGATCGGCCGTCGCGTCGTCCGACTCGGTCGAGCGCGTCGTGCCGACTGGTTCCGTGGATGCCATCGATGAGGGGCGGGCACCGGAATGGCCGGCGTCCCGCGGTTGCCGCCACATACTTTAGGAGCACCTAAAAGCGTATCGCTCGCTCTCGGGGCGTCGAAATCGAGTGACCGCGCGGTGATACAGCACCGTCTCGCCGCTCACCGCGCGCACAGCGACGGCTCAGGCCAGTTCGCGCTCGATTACGTCGCGGTGGTCCCGCACCGCCGCGGCGGAGAGCGCGACCGACTCGTCGCCGACGGTGAGCGAGAGGGCCCCGTCGGTCGTCACGTCGCCGAGCCGGAAGACGGGGAGGTCGCCGACCGCGGCCGCGACCGCCTCGGGCTCGGTCGTCTGGACCAGCAGGCGGCCGGGCGTCTCGTCGAAGGCCGCGACGCGGTCCGGGAGGGTCGCGTCGACGCCCGCGTCGTCGGTCACGAGCTCGGCGAGCGCGACCGCGAGCCCGCCCTCGCTCACGTCGTGGGCCGCGAGCGTCGACTCGTGGCGGGCGGCGGCCGCGAGCGACGCGACGAGGCCACCGAGGTCGTCGGCCGCCCCGGACTCGTCGGGTAGGGTCGGGAACCGGTCGCCGCCACCGGCGTGCGCGAGGTACTCGGAGCCGCCGAGCGCGTCGCCGCCGGACCCGACCAGCAGAAGCTCGGAGTCGGCCGCGCGGTCGGCGTCGAGCGCGGCGGGCGGGGCGTCGTAGCCGCGCCGCGTGCCCAGCACCGCGAGCGTCGGCGTCGGGGGGATCGGCCCCTCGACGCTGTCGTTGTACAGGGAGACGTTGCCGCCGACGACGGGCGCGTCGAGCGCGGCGCAGGCGTCCGCGAGGCCGTCGACGATCCCCTCGAACGCGCCGTACACGTCGGGCTTCTCCGGGTTGCCGCCGTTGAGACAGTCGACCGCGGCGAGCGGGACCGCGCCGGTCGCGGCGAGGTTCGTCGCGTTCTCGAGGGCGACGGCTCGGGCGCCCTCGTACGGCGCGACCGCGGTCCACTTCGGGTTCGCGCCAGAGGCGAGCGCGAGGCCGACGCCGTCGGCGGAGGCGGCCGTTTCGCTCGCTTCGTCGGTCGACTCCGTCTCGCGGACCGCGAGCAGCGCGGCGTCGTCGCCGGGCTTCACGGCCGTGCGCGTCCCGACCTCGTGGTCGTACTGGCGGTACACCCAGCGCTTGCTCGCGGTGGACGGGGCCGAGAGGACGGCCGCGACCGCCTCGTCGAGCGAGGGCTCGTCGGCGGGCAAGTCTCGGTCGGGCTCGCTCGGCGGCTCGCTTTCGAGGTCGTTCATCGGCGCGCCGTCCGCGAGGAACTCGGCGGGCGCGTCGACGACGGTCTCGGGGTCCCGGTCGGTCGCGCCGTCGGCGTCCGCGCCGCCCTCGCCGTCCGCGCCGCCGGCGAACTCGCAGACGTAGTTGCCGTCGGTCACCTCGCCGATGACCGAGCAGCCGAGGTCGAACCGCTCGGCGAGGTCGGCGACGCGCTCGACGTTGTCCGGGGCGACCTCGTAGCACATCCGCTCCTGGCTCTCGGCGAGCAGGATCTCGGTGGCGTTCATGTTCGGCTCGCGCTGGTGGACGGCGTCGAGGTCGATCCGCGCGCCGAGGCCGCCCTTCGCGACGAGTTCAGAGGAGGCGCCGCCGAGGCCGGCCGCGCCGAGGTCGCGGGCCGAGCGGACGAGGTCCTCGTCGATCAGCGCCTCGTTACACTCGATCAGGCGCTTCTCGGCGTAGGGGTCGCCCACCTGGACCGCGGGGCGGTCCTCGGTCTCGGCGTCCTCGGCGAGGTCCTCGCTCGCGAAGGACGCGCCGCCGAGCCCGTCGCGGCCGGTGCCGTTCCCGACGAGGACCAACTTGTTCCCGGGCTCCTGTGCGGTCGCCGTGACGAGTCGGTCCTCGTTCGTGAGGCCGACGCAGGCGACGTTGACGAGGGGGTTCCCCTCGTAGCCGCCGTGGAAGGCGACGCTGCCGCCGACCGTCGGGACGCCGATACAGTTGCCGTAGTGGGAGATGCCCTCGACGACGCCCTCGAAGAGGTACCGGGAGCGCTCGCGGTCGAAGCCGCCGAAGTACAGCGAGTCGAGGAGCCCGATCGGGTACGCGCCCATGCTCATCGTGTCGCGGACGATGCCGCCGACGCCCGTCGCGGCGCCGTCGAACGGGTCGACGAAGGAGGGGTGGTTGTGGCTCTCGACGCCGAAGGTGACGTACGTGTCACCGTAGTCGTCGGCGTCGCGCTCGGCCGCGGGGTCGTCAGCCGCGTCCGGCTCGGGCAGCGCGAGGACCGCGGCGTCGTCGCCCGGGCCGACCACGACCTGGTCGCCCTCGCTGTCGAACGCCGACAGGAGGGGCCGCGAGGAGCGGTACGCGCAGTGCTCGCTCCAGAGGTTCTCGAACAGCGCGGCCTCCGCCGCCGTCGGCTCGCGGCCGAGCTCCGCGGTCACGAGCTCGTGGTCCGCATCGGACAGACTCATTCACTTACGTGGTCATCGAGCCGGTTCTAATGCTTTTCTATACGCACGTTCGTGGTGATACCCCGAGCGGGATCCCGCACAGTTAGCGGTCTCGGAGGCGCGTGCCTGCGAGCGGCCGCCACCGGCGGCCGCGAAGCCAGCACGCGCGAGGGAGTCGGTGGGCCGAAGCGAAGCGGAGGACCACCGACGAGGCTGGGGAGGTGTGAGGTGCGGGGCTGTGCGGAGTGGGACTCAAAGGGGCAGCCGGGAGGCTGAGCTTTGGAGGAGGCTCTCACGGCCGCAACGATCTATAGCCGAGCGGCTGGGGCTTTCGAGGAGGTTCCCACGACCGATCCGCCGGCAATCAGTCACGAATGACCGGCCGGATCGTCAGCAGTGTTCGTCGTCGGTCTGCCGACAGCGATTTAGCCAGAGTGGTCTGGTTATAACTAAACGGCCGGAACGCCGAGCGAGATTTATTACAGAACGGTCACCGCGGCGAAGACGACGACCGTCCCGGCCGCGCCGAGCGCCATCGCCTTCGCGTTGAGCTTGACCGCCTTCCTGCGGTCGGCGGCGAGCGCCTCCTCGTTTTCGATCTCGCTCGTCCCCCCGCCCACGTCGAAGACGCCGATGCCGGCAAAGCCGATACAGAACCGCTCGCGGTACTGTAACGCGCCCATCGCGGCGCCGTACAGCGGGAAGACGGAGAGGATGAGCGACCAGCGCGGCCACGCGAACGAGACGGCCGCCGCGACGAACGCGGCCGCGAGCGCGAGCGACCCGACGCCGAGGAGGAGCCGCCGTCGCTGCTGTGTCGGTCCGATGTTACACACGCCCGGTTGATACTCCATGGGATCGGAAAGAGCGGCAGAAGCAAAGCCTCAACGGATCGCTCCGGCGACCGGTACCGCTACCCCCGAGCGACCGACCCGCCGACGCCCGTCGCTTGACCGGCCGACGCTCGTCTCTCGACTCGCCGACGCCGAGAGACGGTTCATTATCGGCCGCCCGGAACGGGGGATCGAACGCGACGGGCGACCGAGACCCGGACCGTCGAGCGCGGGACCTGGGACGGTACGAGACGATACTGGAGTCGCTCGAACCGGTCGACCTCGGAGCGATTGCGGAGGAGTGCTGGCGGAGCGTCGAGACCGCGGACGCGACAGTGCGCGCGGAGGCGACGGCGACGGTCCGCGCGGACCGTAGTCGGCTCAAACAGGTGCTGGAGAATCCCCTGCGGAACGCCGTCTCGCACGGCGGCGCGGACGTGACGGCACCGTCGGCGACCTCGACGGCGGGTTCTACGTCGCGGACGCCGGCCCCGGACTCCCCGAGGACGAGCGCGGCGAGGTCTCCGAGGCCGGCCACACGACCGACTCGGACGGGACCGGCTTCGGCCTCGCCATCGTCGAGCGGGTCGGCGAGGCGCACGGCTGGGCAGTACGCGTCACCGACGGTCCGGACGGCGGGGCGCGCTCCGAGTTCACCGGCGTCGGTATCGAGTGACGGCGCCGCCGGGGCGGGAGCCGGCGGTGGAAACGGTGAAATGCCCGGCAGCCGACGTGGCTGTGTGAAACGGATTCAGCTCGGCAACACCGTCTTCGAGGGCGAAAACGACGTGTACCTACTGGACGGGGAGACGACGGCGCTCGTCGACACCGGGGTCGCGCTCCCCGAGGTCCGCGAGGAGTTGGCCGACGGCCTCGCCGAGTACGGGCACGCGTTCGGCGACGTGGACGCGGTCGTCCTCACCCACTGGCACCCGGACCACGCGGGACTCGCCGGCGAGGTCCAGGCCGAGGGCGGCGCCGACGTGTACGTCCACGAGGCCGACGCCGGCCTCGTCGACGGGACGGAGACGCCGCTGTTCGCCGACCGCGACCTCCAGCGCGAGACGTTTGAGCGGTGGGGGATGCCCGCCGCCGACCAGGAGCGGCTGATCGAGTTCTTCGACGCCGTCAGCGTGGACCTCTCGGGGCGACCGGCCGACGTGACGACCTTCGCGGACGGCGACGCGATCGAGGCCGGCGGCGTCGAACTCGAAGCCCTCCACCTTCCCGGCCACACCGCGGGACTCTCCGGGTTCGCGTTCGACCCGCGGGCTGTGTCGGACCACGACCCCATCGCTGGTGAAGACGCGACCGAGGAGGCGCTCACGGGCGACGCGCTGCTCCCGAAGTACACCCCCAACGTCGGCGGCGCCGACATCCGCGTCGAGGGTGCGCTCGCGGCCTACGCCGAGAGCCTCGCGCGGATCGTCGACCGCGACTTCGACGCCGCGCATCCGGGGCACCGTCAGCGGATCGACGAGCCGAGCCGCCGCGCGGCGACGATCCTCGACCACCATCGGCACCGGACCCGCCGGGTGATCGGGGTCCTCGACAACTCGGGGCCGGCGACCGCGTGGGAGGTGTCGGCCGCGCTGTTCGGCTCGCTGGAGGACATCCACGTCCTCCACGGTCCCGGCGAGGCGTTCTCGCACCTCGACCACCTCGCCGACGCCGGCGTCGTCGAGCCCGACGGGACCGCCTACCGACTCGTCGACCCCGACCCCGACGTCGACGCCCTGTTCCCGACGACGCCGCTCGACGACGTCGTCGACGGGAGCGACGACGCGTAGGCGGAGAGGATCGGGGGCGTTCCGGCGCGACCCCGAAACCGACCGCCGCCGAAAGCTATTCCCGGCGGCCGGCGTAGTCGGGGACGTGAAGCGGGACGCCCTCGTCGCGGTCGCGGTCGCCCTCCTCGCCCTCGTCGCGCTCGGCGTCGCGGCCGCGACGCTGGACACCGCCGTCGACACCGGCGGCGGCGGGTTCGGCGGGAGCGGCGGAGACGCCCCGAGCGTCGGATCTGACACGGGCGACCCCGGCGTCCTCACGTCGTCGGGGGAGGCGGGCGACTTCTCCGCGCCGGGGCTCTGTCTGCCGTTCCTCAGGGAGCCGCCCGCCGTGATCGCGCTGCTCGTCGGCCTGACGCTGCTCGCGGGGGTCACCTATCGCGACACCGGGTCGCCGTTCGCGAGCGTCGCCGTCGCCGGCGTGATGGGCGCCCCGATCGCGGTCCTGTTCTGGGTGCTGTCGACGTGCCGGTCGGTCGCGGAGAACGTCTCCACCTCGCTCGGGATGGGCAGCAACGGGACGGAGTTACTGTCGACCGGCGCGGCCGGCGGCGGGCTTGGCAGCGGCGAGGGCGCGGCGTCGGCGCCGCAGATCCTGTTCGCGGTCGTCGTCGTCGCCGCGGTGATCGCGAGCGTCGCCGCGCTGCTCCTCGCCGGCGGCGACGACGAGGCGGACGGCGGCGGCGACCGGACCGACGAACCGGTCGAGGAGCCGCCGGACCTCGCCGCGGTCGGGCGGACGGCCGGCGAGGTCGCGGACCGGATCGAGTCCTCGGACGCGGACAACGAGGTGTACCGCGCGTGGCGCGACATGACCGATGTCCTCGACGTCGACCGGCCGGACTCCTCGACGCCCGCGGAGTTCGCGGCCGCCGCGGTCGACGCGGGCGTCGCCGAGGAGCCGGTGACCGCGCTCACCGAGGTGTTCGAGCGGGTCCGATACGGCGGCGAGGACGCGACCGACGACCGAGAGCGCCGCGCCGTCGAGGCGCTGCGTCGGATCGAGGAGCGGCACGGAGGCGACTCGTGACGCGCGCTCTGACGGAGAGCGCGGGCGAGACGGTGGGGACCGACGGTGGTGATCGGTAGTGCGGCCGCTCGCCGTCGCGGGAGTGCTGGCGGTCGCCGTCGGCATCCTCGCGGCGCTCGACCGCGGCGTGGCGTCGGTCCTCTCCCCCACGTC
This sequence comes from Halorubrum sp. C191, assembly GCF_002727095.1. Taxonomy (NCBI): domain Archaea; kingdom Methanobacteriati; phylum Methanobacteriota; class Halobacteria; order Halobacteriales; family Haloferacaceae; genus Halorubrum; species Halorubrum sp. C191. Next base: position 96,644 of record NZ_NHNZ01000111.1, read on the forward strand.
GGCGGTCGTCACGCTGATCGGCGTCCTCGGCGTGGTTCAGGGGATTCGATACGCGAACGCGCGTCGGGACCGTCGGCGGATGCCGACAGACACCGGAGAGCCGGAGCGGCGCGCGCCCGCCGCGGTGCCCGGTGCCGACCTCGACGAGCGGATCGCCCGCGTGGCCAGTCCGGCGCCGGGCGGTTACCGGAACCGTCGCGCCCTCCGCGACCGGGTCCGGGAGGTCGCCGTGGACGCCGTCGCCCGCGACCGCAACTGCTCGCGGGAGGCGGCGGCGACGGCCGTCGACGACGGGACGTGGACGGACGACGCGGCCGCCGCCGCGTTCTTCGACACCCGGACCGCCTATCCCGTCCGGGTCCGGCTCTCCGCCGGGGTCCGGGGACGGTCGAACTACTGGTACGGGCTCCGCGCCGCGATCGGCGAGATCGAGCGGATAGAGGGGGGTGCGGCGTGAGCGACCCCTCAAGCGGCGCCGCCGCGTCCGAGCCGGCATCGACCGACGGTGAGGCGACCGGACGAGACGGCGACGCGGTCGGACGCGACCGCGACGCGACCGAGACTGAATCGGCCGACGCGACCGAGACTGAATCCGCCGGCGCTCCGAGCGACCGGGAACACCGCCGAGCGATCGAGACGGAGCGCTGGCTGGGGGTGGCGGGGGCGGCGCTGGCGCTGGTCGGCCTCGGCGTGCTCGTCCGGCAGTCGTCTCTCGTGCTCGCCGGCGCGGTGGGCGCCGGGTACGCGGTGTACGCGCGGGCGGGCGACGCGTCGGCGCCGGCGCTCGCGGTGACGCGGACGGTGAGCGAGGAGGCCCCGGAGCCGGGCGACGAAGTCAGCGTGACCGTCCGGGCGGAGAACGTCGGCGAGGAGGCCCTGCCGGACCTCCGGCTCGTCGACGGGGTCCCGCCGGGGTTGGCGGTCGTCGACGGCCCCGCTCGGGTCGCGACGGCGCTGCGACCCGGGACGGCGGTGACGTTCGAGTACACGGTGCGCGCGGCCCGGGGCGACCACGAGTGGGAGCCGCTGACGGCGATCACCCGCGACGCGGCCGGCGCCCGCGAGCGCACGACCGCGCTCGACGCGCCGACCGCGATCGCCTGTACGCCGGAGCTGTCCGCCGGCGGCGACCTCCCGCTGCGCGGGCTGACGACCGTCCACCACGGTCGGGTGCCGACCGACGTGGGCGGCGCCGGCGTCGAGTTCCACGCCACCCGGGAGTACCGCCGCGGCGACCCGCTCAAGCGGATCGACTGGAACCGGCGGGCGCGGACGGGGGAGCTGTCCACCGTCGAACTACGCGAGGAGCGCTCCGCGACGGTCGTGCTGGTCGTCGACGCCCGCGAGTCCGCGTACGTCGCCGCCGACCCGGACGCCGAGACGGCGGTGGAGGCGAGCGTCGCGGCCGCGGGACAGGCGTTCTCCGCGCTCCTCGACGGGGGCGACCGGGTCGGGATCGCGGCGCTGTCGCCGATCGACTGCTGGCTGCCGCCCGGCAGCGGGACCGTCCACGCGGCCCGGGGACGCGAGACGCTCGCGACCGACCCCGCGCTGGCGCCGACGCCGAGCGACGACCGGTTCTACCGGTCGCTGTGGCTCCGGCGGTTCCGGCGGCGGCTCCCTGCCGACGCGCAGGTGCTCTTCTTCACCCCCCTCGTCGACGAAACCGCGACGGCGATCGCGCGGCGCGTCGACGCGCACGGTCACCTCGTAACGGTCCTCTCGCCGGACCCGACGACGGCCGAGACGGCGGGCGAACGGTTGACCGCCTTCGAGCGCCGCCAGCGGCTCCGGGCGCTCCGGGCGGGCGGGGTCCGCGCGCTGGAGTGGGGCGACGACTCCTTCCCGGCCGCGGTCGCGGCCGCGACGAGGCGGTGGTCGCGATGAGCGGCGACGGCTCGGCGCCCGGAACGACTGGCGACGGATCCGCGATTGCGACGGGGGGCGACGAGTCGGCGTCCGAAGCGCCAGCCGACTTCCACGAGGCGGACGCCCGGCCCCCGACGGTCGCGGTCGTCGCGAGCCTCGCCGCCGCGGGCGTCGCGGCGACCGCCGCGCTGATAGCGAGTCCGACGGGCGGCGCGCTGGTCGGGGTCGGCGCGCTCGCGTTCCTCGGCGGCTCGCTCCGGGGGTCGGCGCGAGTCCTGACGTGGGGCGCGACCGCGGGCGTGGCGGGGATCGCGCTCGCGGGGTACCGCGGCGCCCCGCCCGAAGCCCTGCTCGTCGCCGCCGTCGGGCTGGCGGTCGCGTGGGACGTCGCCGACCACGGGGTCGGCCTCGGGGAGCAGGTCGGACGGGGCGCTCGGGTCCGGCGGAACGTCGCGGTCCACGCGGGGGCGAGCCTGCTCGTCGGCGCGCTCGCGGCCGGCCTCGTGTACGGCGTCTCGCTCGCGGTCGGCGGCGGCCAGCCCGTGGCCGCGCTCGCGCTCCTCTTGGCGGGCGGTATCGCGCTGATCTCCGCGCTGCGGTGACAGTGCGAGCGCCAGGTTTACCGGGCCGCCCGCGCGCTGCGCGGCGATCGCGGACGCTTTTGTGCTGGCCCGGCGACGGCCGAGTATGCGAACCGAAGGGTGGTCGGCGTGACCGACCTCGTGACGTTCGGCGAGACGATGCTCCGCCTGTCGCCCCCGCGCGGCGAGCGGCTGGAGACGACGGACTCGCTCGACGTTCAGGCAGGCGGCGCCGAGAGCAACGTGGCGGTCGGCGCGTCGCGGCTCGGCGTCGACGCCGTCTGGCTCTCGAAGCTGCCGGACTCCCCGCCGGGGCGCCGAGTGACGAACGAGCTGCGGAGCCACGGAGTGACGCCCGAGGTGGCGTGGACCGACCCGGCTGAGGGCCGCGTCGGGACGTACTACTTCGAACGCGGCGGCGCGCCGCGGGGGTCGAACGTCGTGTACGACCGCGGGGACGCCGCGATCACGACGGTGACGCCCGGGGACCTGTCGACGGCGTCGTTCGCGGACGCGAGCCGGTTCCACACCACCGGGATCACGCCCGCGCTGTCCGACCGCGCCGCGGAGACGGCGGCCGCGCTGCTGCGCGAGGCGGGCGACGCGGGGCTCACTCGCTCGTTCGACCTGAACTACCGGGAGAAGCTCTGGGACCCGGAGACCGCGCGAGCGGCCTACGAGAGCCTGTTCGAGCACGTCGACACGCTGTTCGTCCCGCGGCGGGACGCCCGCGAGGTGTTGGACCGCGAGGGCGACGCGGTCGCGATCGCGCACGGACTGGCCGCGGAGTTCGGCGTCGAGACGGTCGTCGTCACCCGCGGGACGGAGGGCGCGGTCGCGCTGCGCGACGGCGAGGTGTACGAGCAGGGCGTCTTCGACGCGGAGACGATCGACGCGATCGGCACCGGAGACGCGTTCGTCGCGGGCTACCTCGCGAAGCGGATCGACGGCGGCGACCTCCCGGCCGCGCTGGAGTGGGCGGCCGCGGTCGCGGCGCTGAAACGCACCGTCGCGGGCGACGTCGCCGTCGTCACGCCCGGGGAGGTCGAGGGCGTGGTGGCCGGCGGCGGCGGCATCGATCGGTAGTCGACCGGCGCGGGGCGAGCGCCGGAGCTAAACCCTTATCAGCGCGCGGGTGGCAGGTACGCCCGTATGAGCGACCTCCCGGACGACTTCGACTGTACGCTCACCAACTGGGAGTACATCTACGGGCTCTGCCGCAACGTCTCCGACGCGGTGAAGCGGGCCGACTTCGAGCCGGACGTGGTCGTCGCCCTCGCCCGCGGCGGCTGGTTCGCGGGGCGGTGTATCTGCGACTTCCTCGGGCTCAACGACCTCACCAGCCTCAAGATGGAACACTACGTGGGGGCGGCCGAGAAGAGCGACGAACCGCAGATCCGCTACCCGATGCCCGAGGGGAGCGTGGAGGACAAGAACGTCCTCATCATCGACGACATCGCCGACACCGGCGGCTCGATCAGCCGCGCCGAGGAGTACGTCGAGGACCGCGGCGCGGGCGAGGTCCGCACCGCGACCCTCCAGCTCTTGGGCACCTCCGAGTTCCAGCCCGACTTCGTGGGCGAACGGCTCGAACAGTGGACGTGGGTCGTCTACCCGTGGAACTTCCTCGAAGACATGATCGACCTCACGGAGGGCGCCATGGAGCGCGCCGACGACTCGACGTTCTCGCGGGAGAACCTCCGGCACTACTTAGAGGAGTACCACGGCATCGGCCGGATCGAGATGGAGGTCGCCCAGCCCGGCCGCCTCGACGAGGTCATCGACGAGATGGTCCGGCGGGACGTGGCCGAGCCCGTCGGCGACGAGACGTGGGCGCTCGCCGAGTAGTCGGACCGAGCGATGGCCCCCGGAGACGACGCCGACGCTGACCCCGCAGACGACGCGGTGCTCGACGCCCTCCTCGACGCCTACGCGCTCAAAGACGAGCGGCGCACGGGGTGGCAGCTCCGCGGGGTCGACGAGCCCGAGTCCGTCGCCGCCCACTCGTGGGGCGTCGCGTACCTCGTGTTGACGCTCGGGGACCGGTTCCGCGAGGATCTCCCGGGCGTCGACCGCGACCGCGCCCTCCGGCTGGCGGTCGTCCACGACGTCGCCGAGGCGGAGACGGGCGACGTGGCGACGCGGGCGGCCGACGTGACGGCCGACGACGACGCGGCCGGGGACGCGGTCGATCGCGAGGCGAAGGTCGCCGCCGAGCGAGAGGCCATGCGCGACCTCGCCGGCCCGCTCCCGGAGCGCGTGCGGGACGCGTGGGAGGCGTACGAGGCCCGCAATTCGCCGGAGGCGGTCCTCGTCAAGGAGTGCGACCTGCTCGACACCTGCCTTCAAGCCCTGCGTTACGAGTGCGGCGACCGGTACGACCCGGAGCGCGGCGATCCCGATGCGTTCCGCGAGTACGACGACCTCGACGAGTTCTTCGCGACGAGCGAGCCGCGGCTCCGGACCGACGCCGGGGAGGAGCTGTTCGCGTCGATCCGCGAGCGGTACCGGGCGGCGCGCGACCGGTAAGCGCTCTCGCAGTCCGGTAGCGCCCGCGACCCCGACCGTTCAGCGGTTGCGAGGCCATCGACGGGACGGCGCTCGACCGTCACCGGCGCGAGCGACACCAGTAAGTGTCGGCCGGACCGATTCGGGCCATGGCATCGAACCGCGACGACGGGGTCGCGTCAGACGGCCCGGCGACCGGAGCCGGCCTCGTCGACCGCTGGACCGCGCTCGACCGCGGCTGGCAGGCGCTCGCGCTGGGGCTCGGGATCGTCGCCGCGCACCTCGTCGGGCAGGCGCTGTGACGGGGATCGGCGAGGCGGTCCGCGCGTACCTGCCCGGCCTCGCGCTGCTCGCGGGCGGCGCGGTCGCCGCGACGCTCGTCGCGGACGCGGTCCCCGGCCTCCAGCCGCTCGTCGTCGCCGTCGGGATCGGCGTCGGGCTCGGCAACACCGTCGGGATCCCCGAGATCGCGGAGCCGGGCGTGAGCGCCGACAAGCTGTTCTTAGAGACCGGCATCGTGCTGCTCGGCGCGGCGGTGGCGGTCGAGGAGTTCCTCGCCGCGGGACCGACCGTCCTCGGGCTCGTGGTGGCGGTCGTCGCCGGCGGGCTCCTGTTCGCGGAGGTCGTCGCGCGCGGGCTCTTCCGGATCGGGTCGCCCACGTCCTCCCTGTTGGCGGCCGGCGCGAGCATCTGCGGGGTCTCCGCGGTCGTCGCAATCGGCCGGGTGCTGGACGCGCGCGGGACCGCGATCACCTTCGCGGCCGCGACGATCCTGCTGTTCGACGCCGCGACGCTCGTCGCGTTCCCGCTCGCGGGCGAGTGGCTCGGCCTCACCGGTCGACAGTTCGGCGTCTGGGCGGGCGTGAGCATGTTCTCGACCGGCCCCGTCGCGGCCGCCGGGTTCGCCTACTCGCCCGAGGCGGGGCAGTGGGCGACCGTGACGAAACTGGCGCGCAACTCGCTCCTTGGCGGCGTCGCGGTCGCGTACTCGCTGGCGTACGCGGCGCGGTCGGCCGCCGACCCCGGCGTCCGGCGGCTGTGGGCGGAGTTCCCGAAGTTCCTGCTCGGCTTCCTCGCCGTGGCGGCGGTCGCCAACAGCGGGCTGCTCTCGCCGGCCGCGCTGGCGTCGATCGGGCGCGTGTCGGACGCGCTGTTCGCGCTGGCGTTCGTCGGCCTCGGGCTCTCGATCCGGGTCGACGACATGCGTGCGGTGGGCGCCGCGCCCGTCGGCGCGGTGCTCGTCCACCTCCTCGCCGTGAGCGCGGTGGCGCTCGCGGCGGTCCGCTGGCTGCTGTGAGACGGGTTCTCCGCGGAGCCGTCGACGACGCGCCGGGCCGTCGACCGCGGCCGCCGACCGCGTTCACTCCTTATAAGTAGCGAGCGGGCGCACTCGGGGTATGGGAACCATCGGATTCATCGGCGGCAGCGGCATCTACGAGGCGCTCCCCCTCAACGACGTGCGCGAGGTCGCGTTCGACACGCCGTACGGCGAGCCGAGCGACGCGGTGACGATCGGCGAGTTCGGCGACACGGGCCGCGAGGTCGCCTTCCTCCCGCGCCACGGCTCGAACCACGGCGTCTCGCCGACCGACCTCCCGTACCGCGCCAACATGTACGCCCTGAAGCAGGCGGGGGTCACCCACGTGTTCGCGTCGAACGCGGTGGGGAGCCTGAAGGAGGAGTTAGCGCCCGGCACGCTCGTCGTTCCCGACCAGATCTACGACCGGACGAAACACCGCGACCTCTCCTTCTACGGCGACGGGGTCGTCGTCCACCAGCCGTTCGCGGACCCGTACAGCCCCGAGCTCGTCGACCACCTCACCGAGGCGGCCGAGTCCGCCGTCGGCGGCGAGGGGGACGACGGCACAGACGTCGTGAAGGGCGGCACCTACGTCTGTATCGAGGGGCCGCAGTACTCGACGCGCGCGGAGTCGGAGTTCTACAAGAGCCAAGGCTGGGACCTCGTCGGCATGACCGCGATCCCGGAGGCGAAGCTGGCCCGCGAGGCCGAGATCGCGTACGCGACGATCGCCGGCGTCACCGACTACGACGTGTGGAAGGCGGACAGCGAGGTGACGCTCGAAGAGGTGCTCGAGAACGCCGAGCAGAACCAGGCGGCGATCAAGGCCGCCGTCGAGGAGGCCGTGCGGACCCTGCCCGAGGACTTGGAGTGTGACGCGCACACGTCGCTCGAAGGCACCGTCAACACGCCGACGGAGGCGATCCCCGAGGAGACGAAGGAGCGCGTTGAGCCCCTGCTCGGCGACTACTTGTAAATAGACGCGCCGTGCGGTGGCGCGTGCCTGTGAGCGGCCGGAGCGAAGCGGCGGCCACGAGGAGCACGCGCGAGGGAGTCGGTCGCTCGGAGCAGCGCGGAGGGCGA